>NZ_LZKE01000166.1:0-27334 GCF_001672675.1 Mycobacterium sp. E2327 | reverse complement strand
GCAGCGACGTGCCCTGGACCAACTATTCCAGGCCAGCCGGTTTCCGTCGACGCTCGCCCAGTTGATGCCTCGCCGGCCCCGCGATCAGTACTCGATGATCCTAGTCAGGAACGGCGTCATGCCGGGCTTGCGCACCGGGCTGACGGTGACCTTGCCGGCGAGGCTGGACGCCTCGAGCATCTGCCCGTTGCCCAGGTACATGGTGACGTGCTGGCCGCCGTTCGGGCCGTAGAAGATTAGGTCGCCGCGTCTCGCCTGGTCGGGCGGAATGTGGCGACCGGCGTTGTACTGGTCACCGGAGAACCGAGGGATCAGCACGCCGACACCGGCGAAGCCGTAGCGCATCAGCCCCGAGCAGTCGAAGCCGTTGATGTTGGCCCCGTCGCCGACGCCCTTGCTGGGCCCGTCCAGCGAGCCGCCGCCCCACGAATACGGGACGCCCATCTGCGATCCCATCCGCTTGATCACATATTCGATGGCTTGCCGGCCGTAGACCCGCGGGATCTTGCCGCCGGGGTTGGTGGGGGTCGCCGCGGTGGGCGCCGGGTCGCCGCCGAGGTTGATCCCGAGCCCGCCGAGGAATTGCTTGCCCAGGTCCATCGTGGTCTGCGCGGCCTGGGCGGTGGCCTGCAACGAGGCGTTGGCGACGGCGAGCGGGTCGCCCGGCGCACCCGCGCTGATGGTGGCCGGCAGGGTGGGGTCCCACTGGCCGGGGTCGGCCCTAACCACGGGAGCGGGGCTGGCCACAGACAACATCAGCCCGGCCACCACAGCGGTGATCCAGGCGAAGTTGGTCAGGCGAAACCTATTGCGGCGCATAGCTCCTCGTTCAGTAGTTGATCGTCACCATTCGATGTAGCGGACCACGTACGGCGTCATCCCGCTGGTGCGCACGGGCGCGACGCGAACTTTCAATCCGATGTCGGGAGCCTCGAGCATCTGGCCGTCGCCGAGGTAGATCGTGACGTGCTGGCTGCCGCCCGGTCCGTAGAAGATGACGTCCCCGCGGCGCATCTGCGCCGACGGGATCTTGCGGCCCAGGTTGTACTGCGAACCCGAGTAGTGCGGCAGCTTGATCCCCACGCCGGCGAACGAGTACAGGACCAGGCCCGAACAGTCGAAGCCGGTGATCCCGGCGCCGGAGTCGATGCCCTTGCTGGGCCCGGCCGCGTTGCCGCCGCCCCACGAATAGGGCACGCCGATCTGCGACATGCCGCGCCGGATCACGTACTCGGTGGCCTGCCGCCCGTACACCCGGGGGATGCGGCCGGCGGTGCCGCCGGGCGCGGCGTTGGTGATGCCGGTGTCGTCGGGCTTGAGGATGCCCAGCTGCTGCAAGAAGCTTCGGCCCATGCCGGCGGTGACCTGCGTCGACGTGGCCGAGATGCCCAGCACCTGGTTGATGACGGCAATCGGGTCACCGGGGACGTTGGCGCTGGGCACCATGGGCAGCGTCGGGTCCCACAGGCCATCCCACCGCCGGCCGCCGGAATGCGGGGCGCCGACCGGGGAACCCGGATCCCACCGGTCCCCCGAGACCGCGACGGCGGACGAGCCATGCTCGGCCGCCCATTCACGCTGGGCCGCTACGAGTTTCGCCTGGGCCTGGTCCCGTTCGTCGGCCAGGCGGGTGGCCAGTTCACGCTGGTCGTTGAACTTGCGCTTGGAATCGGTGAGCGCGGCCACCGCCGCGTCCTGGCTGGCCTTGGCGTCGGCCGCGGCCTTGTCGGCCTTCTGCTTGGCCAGCCGCGCCGCCGACTCCTTGTTCACCTGCTCGGTCCGCGCCCGCTGCAGCTTGTCCATCACCGCCTGGGAGCTCGCGGTCAGGGTCTCGGCGGCGCTTTGGGTCGCGATCATGTCTTCCGGGCTGGCCGCGGTCAGGTAACTGCCCGACGGCCCGTTCATGTAGGTGGCCGCCGCGAAGGTGTTGAACCGGTGCTGGGCCGCGGCGATCGCCGCGTTGGCGTCCTTGACGGCCTGCTGGCTGGCCTCGACGTCGTGCTCGGCGGCGGTCGCGTTGTCCCGCGCGGTCTCGACGTCGACCAGTGCCTTGTTGACGCTTTCCTGCTCGGTCTGGATTTCGGCCGTCAGGTCTTCCAGGCGCTGGTTGGCCTTGGCGACGTTCGCGATCAACGCGGCCATGCTGTCCGCGGCGGGGTCGGCGTCGGCCAGGCCCGGGGTGGACATCAGCATGGCCACGCTCAGCACCGACGGAACGACCGGCCGGAGCAACCTGATGGCCGGTCGCGCAGAGGGTCCCCAGCGCGTACGTCTCATTCGACAGGTCTCCTACGGCTCAACGCGGACGGGCGGCGCCAGGCACGGCCTTTCTGAAAACGCCACAAACAACACGAGCACCATTTGCACCGTACGTCACATATGACGCGGTGGAAACGCTAGTCACAAACTGCACTCTTGACGTGCGTTTAATGTGACCGAACGGTGACCTGCGGTGTTTGCCGCGCTGAGTCCGGGGCGACCGCCCCGTCAGTTGACCCGCGCCGGATGCGCGTGTCAGACGCCGTTACTAGGCGCCCTCGGGCGCTTCCGCCGTCGTGCCCGGCGCCTCGGCCGGCGTTGCTGCGCGCTTGGCGCGCAACTGCAGGAATCGGGTGCCCACGGCCGCCGCGAGCACCGCGATCAACAGGAAGATGGTCAGGCCCGTCCAGGGGAACTCGGGCGTATTCAACTCGTGCAGGAAATGCTGCGCCGAGACGACCGGGTTGCCCGTCTTGGCGTTGTCCTCGCCGGCCTCGAGCGTGACGCGCGGAAATTGCGTGCTGTAGGTGCCGACGTAACTCGGGCTCAGCGTCAGCACGGTGGCGTCGTGATAGTCGGCGCCGACGACGGTGGAGATGTCACGCAGCGGGGTGTCGTTCGGCGGGTTGTGGTCGAGCAGCACGATCTTGAGGTTGATGCCGTCGGCGTGCGCCTGGTTGACGATGTCGAGCAGGCCGGGCATCGCGGCCGGCGGGGCGCTGACGCCGGTGGCGGCGACCTGCGCCTTGATCGCGGTCATGTCGACGTCCACCGGAATGTAGAGCGGCAGGATCGGGTGCCCGGTCATGCCGACACTGTAATGGGGCTTTAAACCCGCGCCGCGCGCGACAAGACTGGGACTAGGGGCACCCGCCGTAATACAGGACAAGCGTACTGTTAAAGTGGTACCGCACCGCCGACATGGCCCGTCGGCGGAAGAACTTAATCCTTGGGAGTTGAAGTGACTGATTCTGTGAACTCGTTCGGAGCCCGCGACACCCTCAAGGTCGGCGACAAGAGTTACCAGATCTACCGCCTGGACGCCGTCCCCAATACCGAGAAACTCCCCTACAGCCTCAAGGTGCTGGCCGAGAACCTGCTGCGCAACGAGGACGGCAGCAACATCACCAAGGACCACATCGAGGCCATCGCGAACTGGGATCCCAAGGCGGACCCCAGCATTGAGATCCAGTACACGCCGGCCCGCGTGGTGATGCAGGACTTCACCGGCGTGCCGTGCATCGTCGACCTGGCCACCATGCGCGAGGCCATCGGCGACCTGGGCGGCAGCCCGGCCAAGGTCAACCCCCTGGCCCCCGCCGACCTGGTGATCGACCACTCGGTGATCGCCGACCTGTTCGGCAGCGCCGACGCGTTCGAGCGCAACGTCGAGATCGAGTACCAGCGCAACGGCGAGCGCTACCAGTTCTTGCGTTGGGGCCAAGGCGCTTTCGACGACTTCAAGGTGGTGCCGCCGGGCACCGGCATCGTGCACCAGGTCAACATCGAGTACCTGGCGAGCGTCGTCATGGACCGCGACGGGGTGGCGTATCCCGACACCTGCGTGGGCACCGACTCGCACACCACCATGGTCAACGGCCTCGGCGTGCTCGGCTGGGGCGTGGGCGGCATCGAGGCCGAGGCCGCGATGCTGGGCCAGCCGGTGTCGATGCTCATCCCCCGGGTCGTCGGCTTCAAGCTGACCGGTGAGATCCAGGCCGGCGTCACGGCCACCGACGTCGTGCTGACGGTGACCGAGATGCTGCGCAAGCACGGCGTGGTCGGCAAGTTCGTCGAGTTCTACGGCGAGGGCGTGGCCGAGGTGCCGCTGGCCAACCGCGCCACCCTGGGCAACATGAGCCCCGAATTCGGTTCCACCGCAGCCATTTTCCCGATCGACGAGGAGACCATCTCCTACCTGCGCTTCACCGGGCGCACCGACGAGCAGCTGGCACTGGTCGAGGCGTACGCCAAGGAGCAGGGCATGTGGCACGACCCCAAGCACGAGCCGGCCTTCTCCGAATACCTCGAGCTCAACCTGTCCGACGTGGTGCCGTCGATCGCCGGGCCCAAGCGCCCGCAGGACCGGATCGCGTTGTCGGAGGCGAAAGCGACGTTCCGCGAACAGATTACGAGCTACGTCGGCGACGACCCCGACAAGAAGGACTACTCGAAGCTGGACGAGGCGGTCGACGAGTCCTTCCCGGCGAGCGACCCCGGTGCGCTGGAGAACGGGCACGCCGACGACGCCCCGAAAGTGGAGTCGGCCGCGAAGCACGCGAAGGGCCGGGTGAGCAGCCCGGTGACGGTGCGCTCCGACGAGCGCGGCGAGTTCGTGCTCGACCACGGTGCCGTGGTGATCGCCGCGATCACGTCGTGCACCAACACCTCCAACCCGGAGGTGATGCTGGGCGCGGCGCTGCTGGCGCGCAACGCCGTCGAGAAGGGGCTCGCGTCCAAGCCGTGGGTGAAGACCACGATGGCGCCGGGCTCCCAGGTGGTCCACGACTACTACGACAAGGCCGGCCTGTGGCCGTACCTGGAGAAGCTCGGCTTCTATCTGGTCGGCTACGGCTGCACGACGTGCATCGGCAACTCCGGCCCGCTGCCCGACGAGATCTCAAAGGCCATCAACGACAACGACCTTTCGGTGGCGGCGGTGCTGAGCGGCAACCGGAACTTCGAGGGCCGGATCAACCCCGACGTGAAGATGAACTACCTGGCGTCGCCGCCGCTGGTGGTCGCCTACGCGCTGGCCGGGACCATGGACTTCGACTTCGAGTCCCAGCCGCTGGGCACCGATAAAGACGGCAACGACGTCTTCCTGAAGGACATTTGGCCGTCGCAGAAGGACGTCTCGGACACCATCGCCTCTGCGATCAGCCAGGAGATGTTCACCAAGAACTACGCCGACGTGTTCAAGGGCGACGAGCGCTGGCGCAACCTGCCGACCCCCAGCGGCAACACCTTTGAGTGGGACCCGGATTCGACGTACGTGCGCAAGCCCCCGTACTTCGAGGGCATGTCTGCCGACCCGGAGCCGGTCAAGGACATCTCCGGGGCCCGGGTGCTGGCGCTGCTGGGCGATTCGGTGACCACCGACCACATCTCGCCCGCCGGCAGCATCAAGCCCGGCACGCCCGCCGCGCAGTACCTCGACGAGCACGGCGTGGACCGCAAGGACTACAACTCCTTCGGCTCGCGGCGCGGCAACCACGAGGTGATGATTCGCGGCACCTTCGCCAACATCCGGCTACGCAACCAGTTGCTCGACGACGTCGCCGGCGGCTACACCCGCGACTTCACCCAGGACGGCGGCCCGCAGGCGTTCATCTACGACGCAGCGCAAAACTATGCGGCACAGAACATTCCGCTGGTCGTGCTGGGCGGCAAGGAATACGGGTCGGGCTCGTCACGCGACTGGGCGGCCAAGGGCACGCTGCTGCTGGGCGTGCGAGCGGTGATCGCCGAGTCGTTCGAGCGCATCCACCGGTCCAACCTGATCGGCATGGGCGTCATCCCGCTGCAGTTCCCGGAGGGTAAGACCGCCGGAGACTTGGGGCTGGACGGGACCGAGGTCTTCGACATCACCGGCATCGAGGCGCTCAACGACGGCAAGACCCCGAAGACGGTGAAGGTCAAGGCCACCAAGGACGGTGGTGACCCGATCGAGTTCGACGCGGTGGTCCGCATCGACACCCCCGGCGAGGCCGACTACTACCGCAACGGCGGCATCCTGCAGTACGTGCTGCGCAACATGCTGAAGTCATAGCCGTCGCCGCCTGTGCCAAAAGTCAGCGAGGACCATCTGGCGGCTCGCCGCCGCCAGATCCTCGACGGTGCCCGCCATTGCTTCGCCGAATACGGCTACGACAAGGCCACGGTGCGCCGGCTGGAGAAGGCGATCGGGATGTCGCGCGGCGCGATCTTCCATCACTTCCGCGACAAGGACGCGTTGTTCTTCGCGCTGGCGCACGAGGACGCCGAGCGGATGGCCGACGTGGCGTCCCGCGAAGGCCTGATCCAGGTGATGCGCGACATGCTCGCCGCGCCCGACCAATTCGACTGGCTCGCGACCAGGCTGGAGATCGCGCGCAAGCTGCGCAACGATCCGGTTTTCAGCCAGGGCTGGGCGGATCGCTCCGCGGAACTGGCGGCGGCGACCACCGATCGGCTGCGCCGGCAAAAGGAGGCGCACCGGGTGCGCGACGACGTTCCCGGTGACGTCTTGCAGTGTTACCTAGAACTGGTGCTCGACGGCTTGGTGGCCCGGCTGGCATCCGGTGAGGATCCGCGCCGGCTGTCCGCGGTCCTCGATCTGGTGGAAAAGTCGGTGCGGCGCAAGGAGTCTGGGGCGCAAGCGTAACGCCACTGCGAATGAGGGGACGTACTTTCGCAGTGACGCTACGCTCGCGCGGACTGGCGCCGGGCCGAAGTGTGGTTGGGGCCGCCGCGGCCGCGCAGCGTGGTGCCGGACTCGAGCAGCATGCTGTGAACCGATCCGTACGATCTGCCGGTGGTGGCCGCCAGGTTGCGGATGCTGGCGCCGCCCTCGTAGGCGTTGCGTAGTTCGTGCAACATCTGCTCGCGCGTCTTCTTCGGCCTGCGCACTGCGCTCTTCAACGTCCCCTCCATGCTCTGGGCTCGATCCCCAAGCACATAGAGTAAGAAGCCGTCGCCGGCCGTGGGCCGATTTGGCGAAATCAGGCCAGTTCGATGAGATCCCGGTAGTCGTCGGACCAGTAGTCCTCGGTGCCGTCGGGCAACAGCACGACGCGTTGCGGGTCGAGGGCCTCGGCCGCGCCCGGGTCGTGGGTCACCAGCACCACCGCGCCGAGGTAGCTGCGCAGCGCGTCGAGCACCTGTTCGCGCGACGCGGGATCGAGGTTGTTGGTGGGTTCGTCGAGCAGCAGCACGTTGGCCGTGGAGGCCACCAGGCCGGCCAGCGCGAGCCGGGTCTTCTCACCGCCGGAGAGCGTCCCCGCCGGTTGGTCGAGCTGCGGACCGCTGAACATGAACGCCCCGAGCAGGCCGCGCAGCTCCTGCTCACCGGACTCGGGCGCGGCGTGCCGGATGTTCTCCCAGACCGTCGCGTCGTTGTCGAGCGTGTCGTGCTCCTGCGCGAAATACCCGATCCGCAAACCGTGTCCGGGCTCGAGGCCGCCACTGTCGGGGGTTTCGACGCCGGCCAGCAGGCGCAGCAGCGTGGTCTTGCCCGCCCCGTTTAGGCCCAGCACGACCACGCGCGAGCCGCGGTCGATGGCCAGGTCGACACCGCTGAACACCTCGAGCGACCCGTACGACTTGGAAAGCCCCTTGGCGACCAGCGGCGTGCGCCCGCACGGGGCGGGGGTGGGGAACTTGATCCGGGCCACCTTGTCGGCGACCCGTTCCTCGTCGAGCGCCGCCATCATCCGGTCCGCGCGGCGCAGCATGTTCTGCGCCGCAACGGCTTTGGTGGCCTTGGCGCCCAGCTTGGCGGCCTGGGTGCGCAGCGCGGCCGCCTTGCGCTCGGCGTTGGCGCGTTCGCGGCGGCGGCGCTGCTCGTCCGTCGCCCGGGCGTCGAGGTACTTCTGCCAGCCCATGTTGTAGACGTCGACCTCGCCGCGCACCGCGTCCAGGAACCACACCCGGTTGACGACGTCGGCGAGCAGCTCGACGTTGTGGCTGATGAGCACGAGCCCGCCGGTGTGCGCCCGCAGGAAATCGCGCAGCCAGCCAAGCGAATCCGCGTCGAGGTGGTTGGTCGGCTCGTCCAGCAGCAGGGTGGTGGACGACCCGGCGCCGCTATCGGAGGCGGCGAACAGGATGCGCGCCAGCTCCACGCGGCGGCGCTGCCCGCCGGACAGCGTGCGCAACTTCTGCGTCAGCACCCGTTCCGGCAGGCCGAGACTCGCGCAGATGCGGCCGGCTTCGCTCTCGGCGCCGTAGCCGCCCAACGCCACGAAGCGCTCTTCCAGCTGCCCGTAGCGACGGATGGCGCGGTCCCGCGCGTCGTCGTCGGCGACCTCGGCCATCAGCGCCTGCTGCTTCTCCAAGTCGGTGAGCAGCACGTCCAATCCGCGGGCCGACAGCACCCGGTCGCGGGCCAGGACGTCGAGATCTCCCTCTTTGGGATCCTGTGGGAGATAACCGATTTCGCCGATCTGGGCCACCGATCCGGCGTAGGGCTGGCTCTCGCCCGCCAGGATGCGCAGGGTCGTCGTCTTGCCCGCGCCGTTGCGGCCCACCAGCCCGATGCGGTCGCCGGGCTGCACGCGCAGGTCCGGGCCGTCGGGTGAGAGCAAGATGCGCGCACCAGCGCGGACCTCGAGGTCCGTGGCCGTGATCACATCCGCTCCCTTGTGTGCTGGCTATTTGTCGTCGGTGAAAACCGGTGGCCGCTTCTCCGCGCGCGCGGCAACCGCTTCCTCGAAGTTGGCGGTGAGCAGGCGGACGAAGAGCTGTCCTAGGCCTTCGGCTTGCATGTGCCCCTCCAGGCTACCGGCGTCGAGTCCACTCCACAGCGTGCGCTTGGTCAACTCGATTCCCGGGCGCGAGAACGCGGCGATCCGCGCGGCGATCGCGTAACAGGTGTCCAGCAGCTGGACGTCGGGCACCTGGCAGGACACCAGCCCGATGCGCTCGGCCTCCTCGGCGCTGATGTCGCGGCCGGTCAGCATGATCTCGAACGCGCGCGACGACCCGATGGCCCTGGGCAGCAGGTAGGACAGCCCCAGTTCGCTGGCGGTCAGGCCGTTGTTGATGCCCGCGGCCCGGAAGTAGGCGCTGGTCGAGGCGACCCGGATGTCGGCGGCCAGGGCCAGGCACAGCCCGCCGCCGATGGCGGGGCCGTTGACCGCGGCGATCACCGGTTGGTGCAACCGCCGCAGCCCCAGGATCACGTCGTCGAGCAGCTCCATCGACCGCAGCGCGTACGTCGGGCGGGTCAGCCCGGCGACGTGCGGCACCGTGCCCGCAGACTTGTGATCGGCGCCCGAGGAGAACCCTCGGCCCGCCCCGGTCAGCACCACGACGCGCACGGAATTGTCGTAGGTGACCTTCTCGAGGGCCTCTTTGAGCGGCACCATGACGTCGAAGGCCATGGAGTTCATCCGTTCGGGCCGATTGAGGGTTATCAGCGCGACTCCGGGCCGCGGTTGCTCTACCAGTACCAGGCTCACCCGTGAAAGGTAACGCGTGCTGGGTCAGACGTGGCCCAGGCCGGTCGTCATCAGGAAAACGCCCAGTACCGCCACCACGATCCCGAAGACCGCCCGCCGGCGGGCCTGCACCCAGTCGTGCACGCGCGACATCATCGCGCCGGTCCGGGCCGGCGCCGCCAAATGGCAGATCAGCGGGATTTCAGCAAACGCCAGGCCCACCAGCGTGTAGGCCGCGGCGGCGCTCACCTGGGTGCCCAGGGCGGCCCCGGAGGCCAGGATGACGGTGAGCGCGGCCAGGTAGCGGAAGTCGGTCGTCAATCCGACTCCAACGAGGAAGGTGATCCACGGCGGGCCGGACTGCAGCGCCTGCAGGGCGCGGGCCGATACCCGTGATAACGCCGTGGGCTCGGCCTGGTTTGCAGGGGCACCGGCGGGCACCGCCACCGGGCGGCGCACAGAAACGCCAACCGCGATCGACGCGGCGATCACCAGCGCGAGCACGCCCATCGCGATCTGAATCCGCCCCGCCGTGGAACTCGAGGTGGCGACCTCCACCCGATCCATCACCCCGAGCACGACGTCGTGCAACCCGACGAGCGCGCCCAGGGCCAGGGCCACGCCGACCGCCAGCCCGCCCAGCCAGAGGGCAACAAGATGGAGCACGGGCCGTCGCCGCGAACACAGCAGCAGGGCGACGCCGAGCCGTCCCGGGTCCACCCCCGCGACCAGCGCCAACGCCAGCACCGTGCCCCACATGGGCGCGACTCTACCGGGAGCGGGCAGGGTCGCGTTCGTACTTCGGGGCGATTGCTCTGCGGCCCCGCGGGTCAGGTTTCGGTACGCGACCGTACGTTAAATGTCGTCGAAACGCCCCACGGCGCTTGGTTTGGTCTGCTATCTTTAGCCACCATTGGGCGCGTGTCAGCTACGGCCCGTTGAGATGTCTTGCGCGGGCGACAACAGCAGGGGCACTGGCGCGCAAATGTGCTGTCCCGCAACCGGATCCGGCCAGTGGAGGTAGGAACACCGTTCGGCAAAGCAATGGTAGGGCTATGAATCCGCTGTGTCCAGGCGATGAAGCAGACTAGGGAGGGAATGTGTTCATCCCAGGGGAAGAGGCGTTCGGGGCAATCCATGACTGGTTGCCAGACCCGGGGGCGATCGTGTGCTGGCACCCTTCGCCGGCCTCGCTCAACAAGGTCCGGCAAGCCCCGGTAAGCGCCGTCCCGGCCAGCCACCAACAGGCCCGCCACCTGCGCAATTTCGTTGACCACGCCGCCCGCGGGGTCGACATGTCGAGGCTGTGCATCGGCAGCTGGGACATGCCCGGCCGCTGCGACATCCGGGTCCTGACCTACGTCATCAACACGCATCTTCGCCGGCATGACACGTATCACAGCTGGTTCGAATTTGCCGACGGTGACCGGATTTTGCGACACACGGTTCGCAATCCTGCCGATATTCAATGCGTTCCGGTCAAGCACGACGAGATGTCGCCCGAGGAACTTCGCGAGCACATCGTGGCCACGCCGAGCCCTTTGGAGTGGGAGTGCTTCCGCTTTGCGGTAATCCAGCGCGCGGATCACTTCACCTTCTGCTTCAGCATCGACCATCTCTACATCGACGCGCAGTTTCTCGGCGCGATCCGCATGGAGCTGTATCTGATGTACACATCGCTGCTCGCGGGCGGCGCGCCGCCGGCGCTTCCGGCCGCGGGCAGCTACGAGAAATACTGTGTCCAGCAACACGAATACACCTCGGCCCTGACGCTGGACTCCCCGCAGGTGCAGGCCTGGGTGGACTTCTTCGAACAGAATGACGGCACCCTGCCGGAATGCCCGGTGTCGCTGGGCGACGGTTCGGGGGCCTGCGACCTGATGTTCGTCCGGCTGATGGACGAACAGCAGACGGCCGATTTCGAAGACGCGTGCATAGCCGCGGGCGGCCGCTTCAGCGGCGGCGTGTTCGCCTCCGCGGCCCTCGTGCAATACGAATTGACCGGCGCCGAAACGTATTACGGTCTTGTCGCGTGCGATACTCGCAGCTCTCGGGACGAGTTCCTGACGATCGGTTGGTTCACCGGCTTCGTCCCGATCACCATCCCCGTCGGCTCGTCATCGTTCGGTGCCGCCGTGCGCGCCGCACAGCAGTCGTTCGATTCGGGCAAGGCCCTGGCGAACGTGCCGTTCGCTCGCGTGCTGGAACTGGCGCCGTGGCTGCGGATGCCGCAAGGGCGCGTTCCGTTGCTGTTCCACCTCGACGCAAGCAGCCCTCCGCTGTCCACCATCGTGAAGTCGGAGTGGGGCGGTTCGAACATCAAGATCCATCACGACGGCGGGGTCCCGGCTCGATTCGACTTGCGCGTCAACCGGTATGAAAAGGAAACGCACGCGATGGTGTTTTTCCCCGACAATCCGGTCGCGCGGGAGTCGGTTACGCGCTACCTCGAGACGCTGAAGTCGATTTACCTGCGCGTCGCCGAAGGCCGCGGCGGGGCGCCGTTGTGGGATGTCGCCGCGCTGCAGCGGCAACTGGTTTAGGCCTGCTCGGCCTGGGCGGCCTCGGCCGCCTCGATGTCGAAGGCCTTGATTTGCTGAACCAGGTCCTCCAGGGCCGCCGCCGGTAGCGCGCCGGCCTGGTTGAACAGCAGCTTGCCCTTCTTGAAGGCCATCAGCGTCGGAATGGACCGGATCTGGGCAGCCGCCGCTAGCTGTTGCTCGGCCTCGGTGTCCACCTTCGCGTAGACGATGTCGGGATGCTTCTCCGAGGATGCCTGGAACGTCGGGGCGAACTGGCGGCATGGGCCGCACCAGGAGGCCCAGAAGTCGACCAGCACGATGTCGTTGCCCTCGATGGTCTCGTTGAACTGCTCAGCAGTGAGATCGCGTGTAGTCACAGTGCGCTTAACGTTGGTAACTGACGTGATGTTCCCGTGGGTCTTCCGCGTTTGCTCTTAGCCGGGCAGCCATCCAAGCCGCCGGTCCGCAATACGACGCGAATCGTGTGCCTGAGCCATCGAATTCACCCCGACGACAGCAAACAATTTCGTACTCCACAGCTGCCGAAAACCGCGATAGGATTTTGCGGTCGCTGACGCTTCACCGGGAGGTGCGAGATGTCATTTCTGGTCGCGGATACGGACTTGGTGTCGGGGGCAGCCGGGAATCTGGCGCGGATCGGTTCGGCAATTAGCGAGGTCAATTCCGCGGTGGCGGCCCAGACGACCACGGTGCCCGCCGCCGCGGCTGATGAGGTGTCCGCAGCCATCGCAGCGGTGTTCGAAGCGCACGGCGCAAGCTATCAGGCGCTGAGCGCCGAGGTCGCGGCGTTTCACGACCAATTCGTACAAAACCTGCTCGGCGGCGCGGCAGCGTACGCCGCTACCGAAGCCGCCGGCACCAACCCCTTGAAGCCGCTGTTCGACCTGATCAACGAGCCCACCCGGCTGCTACTCGGCCGCCCCCTGATCGGCAACGGAAACAATGGCGCTACGCCCGGCGCGAACGGCGAGGCCGGCGGAATCCTGTTCGGCAACGGCGGGCGCGGCGCGGATGGCAACGGCGGGCAGGCCGGCGGCCGTGGCGGCGACGCGGGCCTATTCGGTTTCGGCGGAGCCGGCGGTGTGGGCGGACTGGGGGCGAATGGCGGCGCCGGCGGCACGGGCGGGCTGATTTTCGGCAACGGCGGCGCCGGGGGCGCCAGCGGCGGCGGCGGCGGCTCCGGCGGCCTCGGCGGCTCCGCATTGCTGCTCGGGGCAGGTGGTGCCGGCGGTACCAGCCCGAACGGTATGGGCAACGGCGGCGCCGGCGGCAACGGCGGCCTGCTGTTCGGCGGAGGCGGTGACGGCGGCGGTACCTCCCTCGGCGTTGCCGGCAACGGCGGCAGGGCCTTCCTGGTCGGCGACGGCGGCACCGGCGGGCTCGCCTCCAACGCCGGCCAGGCCGGGACCGGCGGCAGCGGCGGATTCCTCGTCGGCAGCGGCGGCGCCGGTGGCGCCGCCCCGATGGGCGGCATCGGGGGGCAGGGTGGCCAGGCGGGGCTGATCGGCAACGGCGGGGCCGGAGGCAATGCCAATCTCCACGGCGGCAACGGGGGCAACGCGCTGCTGATCGGCAACGGCGGGGCCGGAGGCACTCCGAATGGAACCGGCGGCCAGCGTGGGCTCCTGTTCGGCGTAAACGGCGCGCCCGGGTAACCGCCCTACTTACGGTTGCGTACGTTTTCCCACGTCCGACAGACTTAGCGCTGACCTATCGGGCGGGAGGGAATCGCGTTGGGCCACTACATCGCTAACGTCCGCGATCTCGAGTTCAACCTGTTCGAGGTTCTCGAACTGGGCGCCGTGCTCGGCACTGGGAGCTACAGCGACCTCGACGAGGACACCGTCCGAACCATCCTGGCCGAGGCCGCTCGCCTGGCGGAGGGTCCGGTGGCGGAGTCGTTCGCGGCCGCCGACCGCAACCCGCCGGTGTTCGACCCGGCCGAGCACACAATCAGCGTGCCGGACGAGTTGGCCAAGACGGTGCGGGCAATCAAGGAGGCCGGGTGGTGGCGGCTGGGCCTGGCCGAGGAGATCGGCGGGATGCCGGCGCCGCCCCCGCTGGCCTGGGCGGTCAACGAAATGATCCTGTGCGCCAACCCTTCTGCGAACTTCTTCAACTTCGGCCCGTTCATGGCCCAGGCGCTCTATGAGGAGGGCAACGAGCAGCAACGGCAGTGGGCCGCCGTCGGTGTGGAGCGCGGTTGGCAGGCCACCATGGTGCTCACCGAGCCCGACGCCGGCTCCGACGTCGGGGCGGGCCGCGCCAAGGCCATCCAGCAACCCGACGGGACCTGGCACATCGAGGGCGTCAAGCGGTTCATTTCCGGCGGCGACGTAGGCGAGACGGCCGAGAACATCTTCCACCTCGTGCTGGCCCGGCCGGAGGGCGCCGGCCCGGGCACCAAGGGATTGAGCCTGTTCTATGTGCCGAAGTATCTGTTCGACCCTGAAACGTTCGAACTCGGTTCCCGCAACGGCGTTTTCGCCACCGGGCTGGAGCACAAGATGGGCATCAAGTCATCGCCGACGTGCGAATTGACCTTCGGCGACGGCGACGTGCCCGCCGTCGGCTACCTGGTCGGCGACGTGCACAACGGGATCGCGCAGATGTTCACCGTGATCGAGCAGGCCCGCATGACGATCGGGGTGAAGGCCGCCGGCACCCTGTCCACGGGCTACCTGAACGCGCTGGCCTTCGCCAAGGAGCGCGTGCAAGGCGCCGACCTCACCCAGATGACCGACAAGACCGCGCCGCGGGTCACGATCATGCACCACCCCGACGTGCGTCGCAGCCTGATGACCCAGAAGGCGTACGCCGAGGGGCTGCGGGCGCTTTACATGTATGCCGCCGCGCATCAGGATCCCGATGTGGCGCAACGGGTTTCGGGCGCAGACGCCGACATGGCGCACCGCATCGATGACCTGCTGCTGCCGATCGTCAAGGGGGTGAGCTCGGAGCGGGCCTACGAGGTTCTGACCGAATCGCTGCAGACGCTCGGGGGCTCCGGCTTTCTGTCCGACTATCCGCTCGAGCAGTACATCCGCGACTCCAAGATCGATTCGCTCTACGAGGGCACCACCGCGATCCAGGCGCTCGACTTCTTCTTCCGCAAGATCGTTCGCGACCACGGCCAGGCCCTGCAGTTTGTGGTGGCGCAGATCAGCAACACCATCGACGCCTGCGACGGCGACCTGAAACCGCTGGCCGAGCTGCTGCAGACCGCGCTGGACGAGGTCACTGCGATGACGGGCGCGCTGACCGGCTACCTGATGTCGGCCACGCAGCACCCGACCGAGATCTACAAGGTGGGGCTGGGATCGGTCCGCTACCTGCTCGCGGTCGGCGACCTGCTCATCGGCTGGCGGTTGCTGGTGCAAGCCGGCATCGCCCAAGCCGCGCTGTCCGACGCGCCCTCCGCGAGCGACACCAGCTTCTACCAGGGCAAGATCGCGACGGCGAAGTTCTTCGCCAAGAACATGCTGCCCAGGCTAACCGCGCAGCGCAGGGTCCTCGAATCCATCGACGACGACATCATGCGCGTTTCCGAAGACGCGTTCTGACGCTTCACAGTTCGGGCACAGCTCGAGCGGGTACACCTTTTCGTGGTCCAACTCACGAATGGGGGAAAACGTTGATATCAGCAAGCTGTCCCGCTCCTCGACTCACCCGCTTCGCCATCCTCGCCGTCACGGGGGCCGCCGCGCTGTCCGTCGCCGCCTGCGGTTCGTCGAACCAATCGGCTCCGACGTCGACATCGACCTCCACGTCGACGGTGACCTCCACCGCCACCTCGCAGGCACCGCCCCAGGGCGAGGCCAAGGTGAGCGGGCTGATCGCGTCGGTCGCCGGCAACTCGATCCAGGTCAAGAAAGACGACAACAGCAACGCCGCCATCAACTTCACGTCCACGACCAAGATCACCGAGGTCGCTCCGGCCACGCTGAGCGACGTCACCCAGGGCAGCTGTGTCACCGTGCGGCCCACCAAGGAGATCCAGACCGGGCAGCCGGCTACCGCGGCGTCGGTCCGGGTCAGCCCGTCCGTCAACGGCACCTGCCCCCCGGCCAAAGGGTCCGGTCAGGGTTCCACCACCACGCCGCCCTCCGGCTCGCCGTCGCCGGCGCCCGCCAAGCCAAAGCCGTTGCTGGGCTCGGTCGCGTCGGTGACCGGTAACACCATCACCGTCGCGGGCACCGACGCCAGCGGTAACAGCACGCAGACGCCCGTGACCGTCGACGATCAGACCAAGTACTCCAAGCTGGCGACCGCCACGCCCGACGCGATCGCGCAGGGCAAGTGCATCAACGCGCGCGGCAGCCTGGACAACGGCGGCACGCTGCAGGCGACGAGCATCAACGTGCGGGCGGCCGTTGACGGGAAGTGCCCGGGCAAGCCGCGCGGGTGATCCCGGTTACTTGACGCGGAGTCCCCGTCGCGCCTGCAGCTCCGCTTCGGTAACCCATTCGCGCAACGGTTTCCCGGGCGCGCACAGCAGCGTGAGCACAAAGCTGCAAGGAATGTCGGTGCGGTTGTTTGCGTCCTGATAATGGATCAGGTCACCGCCGGGCCCCCAGAACGCTTCTCCTGCCCGCAGGACGCGGGGCGCTGAACCCTCGAGCTCGAACAACATCTCACCGCTGATCATGTAACCGAATCCCGGACCGCCAGGAAGGCGGTGTGGCGGATATCCGGGCGCGCCCGGTGGATGGTTGATCAGAACAGTCGTCACATAGGCATCGGCGGGAATCGACGGTGACCGTACCTCCTGGAGCACCTTTATTGTGGACTCGAGTTCGGAGTCGTTCGCATCGACCATGATTCGTCATCCTCGCCTTAATGCCCGAGCGCCCGGTCAACTTCCCAGTTCGCGGCGGCCGGCGCGTGCGTCGATCCAGTCGGAGTATCGAGTGCTGAAGATGGTGGCGTTCTCGTCGGGTTCGAGGGTGTGATCGTCGATCACCGCACCGAAGTATGGCGCCTGGGGGTCGGTCACGACGCGACGTTGATCACCATCGGCGGCAAGGCCGGCGCGGACAAAGTCGTCCATTCCCATTGCTTCGGGCCCGGCGATCTCCGTTACTCCGTTGGTAGGAGGTCCGACTGCCGCATCGGCCACCGCCGTCGCGACGTCGTCAGCCGCAATAGGACGGAACATCGCGTGCGGCAATCTGACGATGTCGCCGTCTGTCGCGGAGTCGGCCAAGACCACCGCGAATTCGTAGAAGGGAGTTGCTCGCACGATTGAGTATGGCCGGCCTGAATCCTGGATCAGTTTCTCCTGAGCCGCTTTCGCGGTGTTGTAGCCGCTATCTGGCATGCTCTGCGAACCCACTACGGACAACGCGACATGGTGTTTGACTCCCGCGTCCTGTTCGGCCGAGAGAAGATTCGTGGTCGTCGTTGTGAAGAAGTGCATCACAGGTTCGTCCTCGAACAATGGTGAGTCGGCGACGTCGACCAAGACATCCGCACCCGCGACGGCGTCGGCGAGGCCTTGGCCGGTGAGCGAATCGACACCCGATCGGCGTGAGGCGATGATCACGTCGTGTTCCTGCGCGCGGAGCCTGGCCACTACTTTCGAGCCGATAAGCCCGCGGCCGCCGATGACTACGATCTTCATGGTGAACCTTTCAGTTCCGGTCTGCGAATGGCCGCCCTGCGCCGAACGACCCAGAGCATCAGCGGTTTTGTTCAGAGAGGTTCACCGGGGAACTTCAGGTCGAAGCGGGCGCATAGTTCAGGGACGCTATCAACGTCCATCTCCAGTTCATACCGCGCGCAAAGCTGATCTAGGACTTCTGGCGATATCTTGGCGATCCCGCCGAGATCGGAAAGCTCGTCGAAGAACTGCTCGAATCCTGCGGGGGAAATCATCTCGAGGATGCGAGCGGGCTCGTCGCCCGCGTTCCAGAACGTGTGCCATTGGCCTCGCGGCTTGAAAATGAAGTCACCAGGTCCGCCCTCGATCACCTCATCGCCAAGCAAAGCGCCTACGCGCCCCTCGATGATCCAGCTGTACTCGTCTTCGTTGTGGTGGCGATGAAGCGGTGCTGCTAGCGCCCGAGGAGACAACGGATGCTCGAGGACGGAGAAGCGGCCTTCCGCCTGAGCCTTGTCGAGGATGTGGCGGACACCGACCGTCCCATTGAACACGTACTTGCCTTCGGTGCGGCCGACGGACTTCGCCGGCGGGCCGCCCGGCCTCAAGATATCGATTGTCACTGCATTTTCCTTTCAGCTTCCCTCGTTTTCGAAGTCCCAGGACCACATCCACCGGGTCAATTGCGGCCGGCCATAACGCCGCCGTCGACGTTGAGAATCGCGCCGGTGACCCAACTCGCCTCATCAGACAACAGATACGTCACAGCGTTGGCCACGTCGGCCGGGGTGCCGACTCGTCCCAACGGATGAAACGGCGCGAAAGTGTCAAGCGTGGCGTCGATCTCGTCCTTGGGGACCCACCTCTCAAGAGCCGGGGTCTTGACCGCGGCCGGTGCCACCGCGTTGACGCGGATCTTGTGCCCGGCAAGCTCGATGGCCAGGTTATGGGTCAGCGCATGCAGCCCTGCTTTTTGCATCGAGTGCCCACACGACGGAGTGACTCCGATCGCCTGGTGTGCCCACATGCTGCCGATGTTGACGATGGCCCCACCCTCACCGCGGGCAATCATGCCCTCAACGACGGTCTGCGTCAGGAAAAACAGGGCGTAGTTGAGATCCATGTACGAGTCGTAATCCTGCGCGTCGTACGCGAGAAACGGCTTGGGGATGAAGAATCCCGCTGCATTCACCAACAGTGTCGCCTTGCCGTGCTGCTCAGAAAGCGCCCGCTGCACATCCGCAACCGCGGCGCGGTCCGTCAGCTCGGCGGCGATGCCCCAGGCATGGCCACGCCGGCTCAGCTCAGCAACGGTATCGTCGACACGCTCCTTCGACAGGCCGACGATCACCGCGCTCCCGCCGTGATCGATGATGTCGATTGCAACCTGCCGGCCCATGCCGGCACTGCCGCCGATAACAATGACCTTCTTGCCCTCAAAATGCATGTGCGGGTTGCCTTCCTAGCTTGTGCTGACTGCTCCGGCTGGACTTGCGGGGCACCCGCGAACGGTCCGACGATCCGGCATGTACCTGGTCCTAACGAGATTGCGCCCCCGCGGGGTGAGCTGTCATCACCCCAATCCCCTCTTCACCCGGGTGAGTGCTCGGGGATCAGAGCGAGGCTGCAAGGGCCCACAGCTCGTCGGCCTTGGCGGCGTCCGCCCAGGCCAACGCGGTCACCACCACATCAGTCGCACCGGCGTTCAGATAGCTCTGAAGCCGCCGCTTGACCGTTGCCGCTGAACCCACCGCGGCGATGTCTACCGCGCGAGCCACACGCTCTCGCGCAATCACCTTCCGATATGACGGAATCGCCTCGTAGAAACTCAACCTCTCGGCAGCGAAATCCTTTGCCGCATCGACGTCGTCCGACACGACCGCGGGGACCTGCGCGATGATCTTTGGTTTCGGCCGTCCCGCGTCGGCCGCCGACTTCGCAATGACCGGTTCGATGAACTCTGCGATTGTCCGCGGGCCGGCAAGGTACGGCAGGGTGCCGTCGGCCAGTTCGCCGGTGACCTGCAACGCCTTCGGGCCCATCGCGGCCACGTATACCGGGACGGGGGTGCCCCCGGCGACCCGCACTGGCCATCCGGGGTGTGCGCTGATTTCGTCGCCGTTGAAGTACACAGCTCCGGTATCGAAGATGGATCTCAGCACCGTCAAGTGCTCGCGAAGGCGCGTGACCGTGTTGGGCCACGACGTCCCAAAGGCCTGCCGCTCCGGCTCATGCGCGCCCAATCCGAGCCCAAGACTGAAGTTGCCGTGCGAGGCGGCCTGCGCCGTCTGCGCCTGCGACGCGACAATCAGCGGGTGACGCGGGTTGATCGGCACCGCCGACGTGCCGACGCCGAGCCCGGGTACGGCCGCGCCGATAAAAGCGGCGAGGGCGATCGCGTCGTAATCGAATTGCTGGCCCAGCCAGATCTGGCGGACGCCGAGTGTAAACGCCCGGCTGGCCTGCGCCACCATGTCATCGACGACATTGGTCGCTTTTGGGTTGGGAAATAACACGATTCCAGTCGGCATGCTGCTTCCCTTCACAGGCCGAAGGTGGCTGTGGCGCGGGTTAAGCCCCCGGAGCAATCGCACAGGCCGCGACACAAACCCAGCTGCCGTCACGCTTCTGATATGTGTCCGTGTACAGAGCTTCTTGCTCCGCTCCGTCGGTAAGCATGGTGTATGTCGCGCGGGCGTGGATCAGCGCAACGTCACTGAGGATGCGGATGTTGACGTCGTGCACGGCGAGATCCTTGAAGGGACGTGGCTTAGCGATGTATTCGAGGAACTCCTCGCGGTTCCGGGTGACGCCCGGAGTCTGCACAATGAAGTCCTCGGCGAGGAACTCGCTGAAGCGCTTGACATCGTTGAACTGGTCGGAGTGGACGTAATCCTCGTTGAGCTGCTCGAGTATCGCCAGATCTTCCGCGGACTGCTTGGTGTCGTTCATTTATCGCGTCCCTCCTCGAAGCCGTTCGTACCGCCCGGGCCTTGTTGCCCCCCGAGATTGCAGCCACGAGGGATGAGCCGTCATCACCCCGACCACATATTCACCCGGGTGAGTGATGTCGCCGGGCAAGCCAACTCGGGATTCTGTACCTCACGCGTCAGAGGTGAAGTTCGTTGCTGCGTGGCGGAGTCGGTGTGTGCGGGTCGCCGGCGATGAGCACTCCGGCGCCGTAGCGGACTAGTTAGTCCATTTTTAGCCCTGCTGAGATGTTTCCCACTGTGTGAGAACATGTTCCATGGATGCGTCGTTGACTCGTGGACTGTAAGGTCCACATGTGGGACGGACTGTTTGACCGTTCAAAGACCACACACACGGCCGGATGACGTCGGCCAGTCGAGGAGAGTTCTGCTATGTCGTTCATGTCCATCACGCCGGATCTGGTTGCGAATGCTGCTGAGGATCTGGCGAGCGTCCATTCGTCGCTAGCCGAGGCAACTTCGGCCGTCGCCGCTCCGACGACTGGCCTTCTGGCAGCGGGTAAGGACGAGGTGTCGCTGGCGGTGGCTTCCCTTTTCAGTGGGTTCGGCCAGGATTTCCAGGCTCTCAGCGCCCGGGCGCAGGGTTTTCACGCCGAATTTGTCAGCTTGATGAAACAGGGTGCTGCCGCGTACCTCGGCACCGAGGCGGCCAACGCCTCACCACTGCAGACGCTGGAGCAAGACGTGCTGAGTGCGATCAACGCGCCCACCGAAACGTTGGTGGGCCGCCCGCTGATCGGCAACGGCACCAACGGGGCGTCTGGTACCGGGCAGGCCGGTGGGGCCGGCGGATTGTTGATCGGTAACGGCGGGAACGGCGGCTCTGGCGCTGCCGGCCAGACCGGAGGGGCCGGCGGCGCCGCTGGGCTGATCGGCAACGGCGGCATCGGCGGCGCCGGAGGTGCGGGCGCCGCGGGCGGCGCGGGCGGCACCGGGGGGTTCCTGCTCGGTAACGGTGGCGCCGGCGGGCTTGGCGGCACCGGGGGCGGGGTCGGTGGCGTCGGCGGCAACGCGATGCTGCTCGGCAACGGCGGCGCGGGAGGGCTTGGCGGGGCTGCCGCCGGCGCGGGTGACGGCGGCGCCGGCGGCGCCGGCGGTACGGGCGGGCTGCTGGTGGGCGCCGGCGGTAACGGCGGCGTCGGCGGGGCCGCGACCACTGGGGTTGCCGGCGCCGGCGGAGCCGGCGGCAACGCGAACGGATTGTTCGCGAGCTTCGGAGGTGACGGTGGGACAGGCGGCGCGGCCACCACGGGAACCGGTGGGGTCGGCGGCGTCGGCGGCGACGGCTTCGCGCGAGGCCCGTTCGGCTTGGATATCGCGAGCGGCGGGACCGGCGGAGCCGGCGGCGCCGCAATGAGTGGGATCGCCGGGACCGGTGGCGCCGGCGGCTCGGGCGCGGCGGCGGGCCTGATCGGAATGGACCTCGTCGGCGGTGGGGCGGGCGGGGCCGGCGGTGCCGTCACCACCGGGGTGGCCGGCGCCGGCGGTCTCGGGGGCAATGCGGTCGCGCCCGCCCTGATTGGATTTGGCGGCGCTATCGGCGGGGCCGGAGGAGTTGGCGGCGCGGCCACAGGTGCAACGGGTATCGCTGGTGCCGGCGGCACTGGCGGCATGGGCCTGTCCACGACCGTCGCCCAGGGCGGAGCCGGCGGGGCGGGCGGTGCCTCGAGCTTCGGCACCGGCGGTGATGGCGGCACCGGAGGCCTCGGCGCCGGCGCCCTGGCCGGCATGGGCGGCCAGGGCGGCCAGGGCGGGGCTGCTGACATGGGCGCCGGTGGCACGGGTGGCACTGGCGGCAGCGGCCTCGGTCTCCTCGGCGTGGGCGGCGACGGTGGCAACGCCGGCTCCGGCATCGGTGTTGCCAACGGGGGCAATGGCGGCAACGCCTCGGGTGTCCTGGACGGCACTCCCGAGACGTCGATAATCGGTTTCGGCGGCCATGGCGGCAATGGAATCAACGGCGGGACGGGCGGCACCGGCGGGAACGGCGGCATGTTCGGAGCCCCAGGAACCGACGGGATGTCATAGCGCCGAGCGGCCCCAATCCAACTGCGGTGCACAGCATCTCATCCACGAGACAGTCGGGGTGCTGTGCACCGCAGGCTTAAGCGGTGTCGCTTGACGAATTGAGCGACAGACTGGAAAAGTTGGTGACGGTTGGTTCCGGAAGCCGTTGAGCAGCAAGTAGTGTCGCCGACGAAGAGGACACCTACGCTGCTGTCGCACACCGCGGCAGCTAACGGTGACCCTGCGAAGTCGTCGCCGATGTCACGACTTGCGCCGTGCGCGGTCAGGTTGGTTTGTCAGGCTGTCGATGTGGGCGAGCGCCATGTCCAGTGCGGTGGCCATCGCTGTGACGTCATGGTTGGCCTGGGCCAGCAGGTAGCCGCCCTGCAGGGCGGCCAGCAGGCCGGTGGCCAGGGCGTCTGGGTCGGCCGTCGCAGCGAGGGTACCGTCGTCTTGCATACGCCTCAGGCCGTCGGCTAGCAGTCCTTTCCAGCTGGCGAAGTAGTGGGACAGCGCGGCGCGGGCCTGTTCGTCTTGGTCGGATAGTTCGATTGCCATAGATCCCAGCGCGCAGCCGTAGGCGCCGCCCTGCAACGCCGCGCCCTGTACTAGGGCATCGCGCCAGCGGCGCAGGCCGCGCATCGATTTCAACCGTTGCAGCCTTTGCTCTTCGCGGGCCAACACCTGCGCGGCCCGATAGGCCAGCACTGCCCGAATTAATTCAGGCTTGCCTGCGAAGTGTTGGTACAGTTGAGATTTGCTCGTGGCGGTGGCCTCGCGGACATCGTCGAGGGTGACCGCATTGACTCCGCGGACATACATCAAATCCGCGGCCGCCGCAATGATCCGGTCCCGCGTTGCCGCTCCGCGTGCTGTGATCCGCCGCTCGCGGTTGGAAAGTTCACTGTCGCCCACGGTGCCAGCAGCTTGCCGACTCCGTTCCCTCACGTCAAGACGCGCTGGCGCCCGCTGCTGCGCAGCGCCGCCGCCAAAGTTTGAGTAGGGCTGGGCACCATGCCTGCCCGTGCGCGCGCTCACCGCTGCCTGGTCTGCACCTCGCCTAACCACGATTCGCCCTCGCAACCACTACGCGGCAGCCAGCGCGGTGCCGTCCCGCCCTAACACGATACCTGCTTGTGCGAACGTTATAGCCCTCATGTCCGCCGCGTTCCGACCGGCGGACACATTCGCCTCCCCGCGCGACTAGGCCCGCACGGCCCGGAACCGTCGGTCTATTTAGACCACTCTGGAGGGTCCTGCCGGTGACTCCAGGCTGCTGGCGCGACGCCGACCCGTCTGGAGAACCCAGTGTAACAAGCAGATCCGGCATAAATCGCTTCCGCAACCTACATTGCCGCGAGTCCTGGGCACTGGCCAAGGACCATCTTTAGGACGATATAGTCCTTTATAGAGAAGGTGAGGAACTACGCGAGCGATACAACTATGACGGAGATGGCGGATGAGACTACGCAGCCGCTTCGCGGAAGTCGATACCGCGGAGATCCCGGCCATGCCGCATTGTCTGCCTGCGCCGCGCCGCCCCACCACCCAGTCCTGCGGTCTGGACGCGTCGACCGACATGCGGCGGACCTGCGGCTCGCAAGCAGCACTCACTGCGCGCATCCTGCGTGGCAGGTGGGCGCAAATCAGCGCTCTGCCAACAATTCTCCCGACGAGGAAGACGTAGTGCGTTCGGTCATAAACGAGCAAGCCCAGGCACTGCTGCGTCAACAACGCTGCGAATTGCAAGCGGTTACCAGCGTGGCGGACCTTGAGCGCTGGCGTGACCGCTTGGTCACTGCCAACGCGCGGCGCGGCGGCGCGTTCGGTTGCGTGTTGGGCAGTATGGTCTCGCAGCTGGCCGACCGCGACGAGCGCTGCCGGCTGCTGCTGGCCGGCTATTTCGCCGAGTGGCAGCGCCTTGTCGCGGCCGCGCTGCGCCGTCTGCAGACCTGCGGTGAACTGGCGCGCGACGCTAATCCCGAAGAACTGGCGACCGGGCTGATCGCCGCGCTTCAAGGCGGGTATGTGCTGAGCCAGGCTAGCCACGACGTCGACGATATGGCTGCAGCCATCGACGTAGCGCTCAGCCGCATCCGGTCCTATGTGATCGCCGAGTAATCGACCACGCTTTGACCGGGTGCGCAATGCGCCGCCTCACCGGAGGCGTCGAACCAAGAAGTACGCCAATGCTTTCGTAGATCGCGGTCGTCGTCCCCTAGGGGGGCTCGGGCTTCGGCACACCGCCGGGTGGCCGCCGACCCGGTCGCAGTATTTCTCGCCAATACCGTTCGCCAAGCGGGTGAACGATTACTTCGGAGTGGACGGTTCGGTCGCGACCGAGGCGCTGCTGGCCAAGCAGGGTTGCGCACCGGGCCGGTCGCGGCACAACGCCGCGATCTCGCAGGGCACCTGCTGGCGCCCGGCAGGCGGATTGGTTATCAACAACGCGGCGCACAACGCACCTAGGGCGAACAATGCGGCGCTCACCTCCAACGCGCGGGCGAATCCGGGCGCGCTCGCCGCACCAACACTGATCAGGCCTATGGATCCGGTCGACATCAGCGCGGCCAGCCGCGAGACGGCGTTGTTGATCGCCGAACCCAGGCCGCTGTGTTCAATCGGCACCGACGCCAGTGTCACCGATGTGAGCGGTGTGATCGTCGCCACCAGCCCAATTGCCAACACGGTCATCCCCGGTACCAGATCGGTGAGCGCGTGGAACCCGTTGGCTTTCGGGCGGATCAGCAGGAGGCCGACCGCCGCCAACCCGGGTCCGACGATGAGGAACGTACGTGGCCCCACCCGCGCGGCAGTTCGGCCGACGTGCCGGGCCAGCACAAACGATAGCGCCGGGATTGGCAGGGTGGCCAGCCCGGCCATGGTGGCTGAATATCCGCCGATTTCTTGGGTGTAGAGGGCGACGGCCAGCGATCCCAGTGTCAACCCGCCGTAGACCAATGCAGTGACGAGGTTGCCGACGGCGAAGTTGCGAAAGGTGAACAGCGGCAACGGAAGCATTGGATGCCTGCTGCGGTGCTGCCATGTCACGAAGCCAACCAGCGCGGCGATCCCGATCACCGCTGGTGTGATGACCATTGGGTCGGTCCAGCCATCGCGTTGCGCTTCGATCAATGCGTACACGGTCGCCGCCGGCCCTGCCACCGAGAGGCCCAGCCCGGCGATATCTATGCGCGCTCCTTCGACCCGCCCCGACATCGGGCACAGCCAGAACGTCAGCGCATACCCGACCGCCATCGGTATCGCCGACAACACGAATATCCAACGCCAGCCTAGGAAGTCAACGCAAATTCCGCCCAATAGCGGCCCCAACGCGAAGGCGATGCCCGTCCACCCGGTCCACAAGCCGATCGCGGCGGCCCGGTGGGCTTTGTCGAACACCGTGTTGATGAGCGCCAGGGATCCCGGCACGAGGAACGCCGCACCCAGACCCTGAATGAGGCGCGCCGTGATCAGCATCGCCGGCGAGGCGGCGGCTGCTGCCAGCACAGAGCCCGAACCGAAAGCCAACAGCCCGAACCGCATCACGGGAACGCGGCCGAACAGATCCGAGATGGATCCGCCGGGCAGAATCGCGGCCACCGTCGCGAGCAGGTAGCCGTCGACAATCCATTGCTGCAGCGCCAGGCCACCGCCGAGGTCGTGCTCGGTGGCCGGCAAAGCCAGGTTGATCACCGTGGAGTCGAGGAACGCGACCATCGACACCATAACCGCGACCACCATCGCACGGCTGGTCGGTGCCGCGTCGCGCAATATCACTGCGCGGGCCATTCGACGCAAACCGACGACCGGGCGCCAAACCCGTTGCGTACGCCGGTCATCGGTGTTGTCTGAGCGCCTTCAGCTGCGCCAGCACATCGATGTCGCGGCTAGTAATCGCGTTGTGCCCGTCATCGCCATCGAGCGATTCGGTTCGCCTAGAACCATTGTCAGGGCAGGGGTTTTCGTAATCGCCATCCATGGCTGTCCTCCTTAGAAAATCGCACCGGCACGGGCGACCGGCTCGCCGCGCCGCTCACCACCGGTCGAAGTGCAGCACGTCGTCGAGCGGGATCCGTTTGGCAGGGCGGAACGTCGTGCCGGTGTAGTAGGCGGTGGGGACGGTCGTGGCGTGATAGACGTTGTCGGGCAGGCCCAGGATGGTCCGCATCTCGTCGTCGGCCATTATGGTCACCCCGGTCCATGTGGTCCCCAAGCCCCGAGAACGGGCGGCGAGCATGTAGCTCCACGTGGCGGGCATGATCGAACTCCAATACTGGTTGGCGTTTTCGGCTGTCAATCTGCCGTCGCCGTCGATGACCTCGACGCAGGGGATGACCAAGACGGGGACCTCGCCGAAGTGATCGGCGAGATACGCCGCGCTGTCAGAAACTTTGCGCTGCTCGTGATTGCGCGCGGGATCGTCCTTGAACCGATCGGCGACCGCGAAAGGGGATGCGACGATCAAGTCCCATGTGCGGCGGTACACATCGGCGATCGCGCGACGCTGCTCCGGGTCGGTGACCACGATGAAGCTCCAATTCTGCACGTTGGCGGACGTCGGCGCCTGCACCGCGATTTCCAGGCATTCCCGAATCAGGCCGATAGGAACAGGTTTGGTCAAATCGAGCCGTTTGCGCACCGAGCGGGTCGTGGTCAGCAGCGCGTCGGTGGACAACTCGACGATCGGGTACGCACTCACTATCTCGGGGATCCTTTCGCGTGCACTGATCGGAAGGTCGGATCGCTCACGCAAGCAGGATGGCGGTGACTTCAACTTCCACGCGGATG
>NZ_LZKE01000165.1:0-712 GCF_001672675.1 Mycobacterium sp. E2327 | reverse complement strand
CCGACGCCGGCCACGCACCGCATGGTGGCGACGATTATCCGCTGGCGAGTCTCCTCGCCGCTGGCGCCGACCGGGCGACCTAGCATGCCGTCGAATATAATCGAACGATCAATTAATATCCGGTTCCTGCTCGGAGGTGCGCCCGCATGAACGCCGCGCGGTCGCAGTTGGGGCGCCCGGTAGGCGCCAGCGGCGAGCGGACCCGCGCTCGAATAATCACCGCGGCGATGCGCTGCGTGGGGGAGGTGGGCTACTCCCAGGCGACAATTCGGGAGATCGCCCGCACGGCCGACGTCACCAGCGCGAGCCTGTACAACTACTTCCCGAACAAGTCCGAGTTGATCAAGGCCGCCGTCGCCGCAAGGACCGAGGTCGCGTTGCCCCGGCTGCGCGAGGCGGCCGGGAGCCCCGGCGACGTCGTCGACCGGATCGAAGCGGTGCTCGACGAATCGGGCCGGTTGATGCGCGAGTACCCCGACCTGGCGGCCTTCGAGTGGGCGATCCGCGCCGAGGGCGCCGTCGACCCCGGGGCGCACGGCGCCGGCTTCCAGGCGTTCCGCGAGATCATCGAGGGCATCGTCGGACGAGCCGCCAGATCGGGTCCGGTCGAAGCGATCTATTCGTTGATCTACGGGCTGACCGAGCTGGCGGCCACGCTGCCGCCCGAGGACTACCACGCGGCGCTGGGCGCGGCCAAGCGGCTGGTCAGGGG
>NZ_LZKE01000164.1:0-11701 GCF_001672675.1 Mycobacterium sp. E2327 | reverse complement strand
GACGAACGGGACCCCGCTGGCGACGCTCGGCACTGGGACACCGGCAAAGTGAAAGTTCTCGTAACCGGTAGCGCGGGATTCATCAACGGATACGTGGTCGACGAGCTGCTGCGCGCCGGCCACGAGGTCGTCGGCATCGACAACTACTCGAAGTACGGCAAGGTCAAGAAGAGCTACGACGATCACCCGCGCTACCACTTCGTCGAGGGTGACGTCAAAGACCTGGATCTGATGTTCCAACTCGTCGAGGGCTGCGACCAGATGGTGGCCAGCGCAGCCCGGATCGGCGGCATCACCTATTTCCACGAGTACGCCTACGACCTGCTGGCCGAGAACGAACGCATCGCCGCCGCGCATTTCGACACCGCCATCTACGCGTATCGGAAGGGTTGGCTGAAGAAGATCAACGTGATCAGTTCGTCGATGGTGTTCGAAAACGCCACTGTTTACCCGACACCGGAGAAACACATCACCGAATGCCCGCCGCCGACAAGCACTTACGGCTTTCAAAAATTGGCCTGCGAGTATTTCGCACACGGGGCCTACGAGCAGTATGGTCTGCCGTACACGATCATCCGCCCATTTAACTGCGTGGGAACCGGCGAACAGCGGGCGCTAGGAGGCCGCGAAATTCCAAGCGGCAATGTCAAACTCGCGATGAGTCACGTGGTGCCGGACCTCATCCAGAAGGTGGCGAAGGGCCAGGAACCCTTGCACATCCTCGGCGACGGCTCCCAGGTGCGGCACTACACTTACGGCGGCGACCTGGCGCGCGGCATCCGCACCTGCATGGAGCACCCGGCCGCGCTCAACGGGGACTTCAACCTTTCGACGCCGGAAGCCACCACGGTTTTGGAGCTGGCGGAAGCGATCTGGAAGAAGATGCGCCCCGACACCCAGTTCCGGTACGAGAGCGATCCGCCGTTCGAGCATGACGTCCAGTTGCGCTCACCGGACGTTCACAAGGCATCCGAGGTTCTCGGCTTCGAGGCCGCCACCCCGCTCGATTCGATGCTCGACGAGGTCATCCCCTGGGTCGTCAGCGCCGTCGAGGGCGGGACCATCTGACGTGCACTGTTTGTCACCAGAACGCCATGCGCATCGCGGGTAGACCCGACGTTCAACAGCTCTACCGCAATCGCTTCGGTCATGCCCTGGAGTCGCGATCGGCCATTTGGGCGGTATTGGTCCAAGACTTTTTCCAGGCGTGGATCCGGCGCAGCGATACGGTGCTCGACCTTGGCTGCGGCTACGGCGAGTTCCTGAATCACGTGCACGCCGCGCGCCGGATTGGCGTCGACGTGAACCCAGACAGCGCGGGAATGCTGGAGCCCGGGGTCGAGTTCCACCAGGGCCGAGCCGACGACCTCGACTTCCTCGAGGATGCTTCGGTAGACGTAGTCTTCACCAGCAACCTGCTGGAACACATGCGAAGCAAGGAACAAGTCGAGCGGACCATCGCTGCGACCCGCCGGGTGCTCAAGCCGGGCGGCCATCTGATCGCAATGGGACCGAACATCCGCTTCGTCCCCGGCGACTATTGGGACTTCTGGGATCACATTGTGCCGATCAGCGATCGTTCGCTGACCGAGTTGCTATTGTCCTGCGACTTCGAGGTCATGGATAGCTACGACAGGTTCCTGCCGTATACGTCGTCCTCGCCGTTGCCGCAAGCGCCGATCTTGGTGCGCCTGTATCTGCATTCCCGGCCGGCGTGGCGAATCTTGGGAAAGCAGTTCGTAATTCGCGCCCGCAAGACGGCACCCCCGTCCGAGGTCGGCGACCGGCTGGTGAGTGTGGTCATCCCTGTCTATAACGAGGGCGAGAACATCCAAGTGTGTGTCAGGAGGCTTACCGAGGCGCTGGCCGACACCCCGCACGAACTGCTCGTCTGCTACGACTTCGATGAGGACACCACTCTGCCGGCGCTGGCCGCCATGCCTGACAGGCCCGAAAGCGTGCGGCTGGTACGGAACTCGCTCGGAAAGGGTGTAGCGAATGCGTTGATCGCCGGCTTCGCGGCCGCTCGCGGCGACGTGGTCGTCACCAGCATGGCCGACCTGTCGGATCCGCCGTCCGTGATTCCGTTGATGGCGGCCAAGATTCGCGACGAGGGCGCCGACGTGGTCAGCGGGTCACGGTATATGGCCGGCGGTACGCAGCGCGGCGGGCCGCGGCTGAAGACGCTGATGTCGCGGACCGCCGGCCTCAGCTTGCACTACGTCGGCCGCGTACCGACACACGATGCCACAACGAACTTCCGCGCCTACAGTCGCCGTTTTCTCGACAATGTCCCTGTGGAGAGCGGGCGGGGTTTCGAGGTGGGCCTCGAACTCACGACGAAGGCGCACCTGCTCGGCTACCGGATTGATGAAGTCCCCAGCAGCTGGGACGACCGGACCGCAGGCGACAGCAAGTTCGATTTGGTCGGCTGGCTGCCGGCTTATTTGCATTGGTATGGGCTGGCGATGCGGCGCCCGCTCTTGCAGTGGACCGGCGGAGGGATGGCATCCCTCGCAGCGGTTCGACTGCTCCGGCGGCGCGGAAAGACTCCCTCATGAAAGTGTCCCTCGTCGACCGGCGCCATCGTTCGACGAACGTAGGCATTCCGGACGACGCGTCACGAGATGCGCCACCAGGGCGGAAAAGCACGATCGTCCTCCTGGCAGCAGTCGCCTGTGCTGTTCTCGGCGCTAAGCTCATAACCATTGCGGCCCTTGGTTCCGCAGCGCCTTTGGTGGATCAGTGGGACGGCGAGGCGGCTGGCCTGTACTCCCCGTATCTGAGGGGCTCGCTTTCTTTCGCCGATCTCCTTGCCCCCCACAACGAACACCGCATCCTTGTTTTCCGTGTGCTGGCGCTGGCACATCTCGAGCTCGCCGGCGAGTGGAACACACGGCTCGAGATGATTTTCGGCGCGATCGTACATACGGCCGCGATCACGTGGCTCGTGGCGCTGCTTTTGCCCCTGGTCGCGCAACAACGCCAGATCATCCTGGCATCTTTCGTCGCATTCCTCTTCGCACTGCCGATCGGCTACGAGAACGAGCTGTCGGGTTTCCAAACGCAGGTGTACCTGTCATTGCTGTTCGGCATCGCGGCTCTGGTTGCGTTCGCGTTCGCGCGCCCGTTCTCGGCCCGCTGGTTTGGCGGCTTGGCCGCCGCAGTCCTCAGTTACTTCTCTTTTGCGACCGGTGTAGCCGCCGTTCTGGGTGCTGGGGTGCTTATCGGTTTGCAGATAGCTCGCGGAACCAGGAGGCGGTGCGGTCTAGAGTTTGCTGGCGTCGGCCTCATCGCAGCAATCGTTTTGGCGCTGATCGTGTGGTCGGCGGCGAGTGCCAAGCAGATGAGCACTCCGTTGATGCTTATCCAGGGATTGCTCCTCGTCGGCGGCCAAGCGATCGTCGGGTTGGTCCCGATGGTCTGGTTTTGTCGGAGCACGCTAGCCCGGCGACCGGCCATGTCCGACCGCGCGTGGGCAGCAGTCGGAATTTCGGTGTGGCTCGTCCTCCAACTTCTGCTGCTGGCCTACGGGCGTGGGGCCACGGTAGCGGTGCGGTATATGGACGTCATATTGCTTGTCTATCCGGTGGGTTTGATGGCCACGTTGGCGCTCTTCGAGAGAGCGCGCGGCTCGAGGTTCAGCCGGTACGCGGGACCGAGTGCTGTTACCTGGGTATTCGTCGTCGTATCCGCCGTGTCGGTGCTGGGGTACGTATCTGCCGTTGGGGCCATTGGTTGGGGCGAGTCGGCGCGCCAGCAGGTGGTCAACATCCAGACGTACTTCGCCAAAGGCAACGTCGCGGCCCTCAAGGCAAAGGGCGGCGGCGGCCACATGTTCGACCTCTCCTATCCCAATTCTCAGCGACTCGCTGCGATCTTGGCTGATCCCGGAGTGCGGGCCATCCTGCCGCACGAAGTCCGGCCCCCCGACCACGACAACGCCGCCGCCCGCAGCCGCATGTTGCTCAAGGGAGCGTTTGCGAGTGCCACGGCGGCCGCGGTTCACTTCATACTGCTAATCGCTCCTGCGCTGCTGGCGCTGGGCGTAGGTTTGTTATACGCCCTCGGAGCACGATTGAGCATCTCCGGTGCGAAGCGGTGATTGTCGCGATGACGACTCATATCCGCTGAAGCTTTTGGACAACGTGGAGGGAGCGGAATGCTGGATTCGGCGGTGAAACCGGCGGTCGACCTATTTTTTACTTTGAAGTATGCGGGCCAACGATTGCCCCTACGTCAGAAGTATCAATCATTTGTCGACCGCAAATATGGGATAGAGATCGGCGGCCCGAGTCTGCTCTTCAAAACCGTACTGCCTCTCTACCAATTCGCAGGAGGCCTGGATGGTGTCAACTTTGCGACGGACACGGTCTGGGAGGGCAGCATCGAAGCTGGGAATGATTATAAATATTATCCGCGCAGGCGAGGGCGTCAGTTCATTGCTGAGGCGACCGACTTGGCCGAGATCGGGTCTTCACGATACGAGTTTTTATTATCGTCGAACTGTCTGGAGCATGTCGCCAACCCGCTCAAGGCTCTGATCGAGTGGAAAAGGGTGATCCAGCCTGGCGGCGCCCTCATACTCGTTTTGCCCAATAAGGAGAGCAACTTCGACCATCGCCGACCGTTCACCAGGTTCGAGCACTTGCTGGACGATTTCAACGGTGACGTCGGAGAGGATGACCTTACGCACCTGGATGAAATCCTCGCCCTGCACGACTTGCCGATGGACCCTCCCGCCGGTGACTTAGAACATTTTCGGCAGCGAAGTCTGAAAAATTTTGAAAACCGTACGCTTCATCACCACGTGTTTGACGTCCCGCTGATCGAAAAAGTCCTGCATCACGTCGGGTTCGAGATCCTGGACACAACGATCACACGAACGGACTTCTTTGCCCTGGGCCTAAAGAAATCTTGAAGCTAGAACCAGGCGCGCGGTCGTTCCGAGAGGAGCAGTCAATCCGCCTTGACGGCGATGAATGTCCCTCGGAGATTTGATTCGTAGGAGCCTCCAAGCAAGCTCTCGGCGATGCTTGGTTCCAAGTTGGCATATTCTTCCATCACAAGGTTGAACCCGACGTCTCGCAGTGTCTGGAGCAGGTACTCGCGCTGAATCCAGAAGGACCGCCGATTATCCCAGGATGACCACTTTGCTGTGTCTCGCTTGCCGAATGATTGGTCGGTCGAAAACTCCATAAACCATCTTCCCGGGAGGCCCTCGTTTTCACTGGGCGAAGAAAGGTGATGCATGGCGGGGGACGGCTTTCTCGCGAATCTTGCCGCTACACGCCGCGCCAGTAGCCCCAACTTGGTGTCCCTCGGACCGATAAGTGAGAAGTGTGTCTGCAATATCAGAAGCTTCTTCGTAACGGCTGATAGGGTTTCGAGATATTTCTTGGGCTGGTCGAGATGGTAAAGCAGTCCGCAGCAGAAGACGGCGTCAAACTGGCCGTAGTTGGCAATGTTCAAAGCGTTGTCCTGCACGAAGTCGAGATGCGGTAGATCGGTCTTGGACTTGACATAATTGCACGCGGCTACGTTCAGCTCCCGGACCTCAATCCCCAGAACCTGAAATCCCAGTCGGGCAAATTCGACCGAATATCCGCCTTCTAGGCAACCCACGTCTGCGAGGCGCAATTGACTTTTGTCGCCGGGGAAAACTGTTTCCAGGATTCTGCGGGACGAGATGAACCAGGGATGATCCGCCATAGAACGCGGTGAGTCAGGCTTGGTGTAGGTGCCATCATCGAGGCGAATGTTGTGCGCAGTGAATTCCAGAGTGTTCTCGAATTTTCCAACTGCCATGCCAGGTAAATCCTTCACGTGGTTGAACTCCAAGAGGAGGAGGTCGGCACCGAGCGCTGTTCTGCATCGTGAGTCTGCCCCCGTCGCGCGTTGATAGGTTAAGACAACCCCTCCTCCTTTGTGCGCGAATCACCGAATCGGCCCGTCCGGCCCGGCCCAGCCAGTCAAAGGTCGCGTGTCGCGCCGTTATGAACCCCGCCGGCGCATGCTGTTGTTGAATAAGACGCATGATGCTCTCGGACACGGGTCGTCGCGCTAGCCGCGTCATCCGGCGCGTCTACTACGTCGGACCGGGTCAATGCAACGTATGCGGAAGCAGGGTCCGGTTCCGGAGCATCAGCCGCATGTTGGGCGGTGTATTGGCCCGCCACGGTCACCCCTATTCCCTTGACGACTTCGAGACCTTGAACCACCGCCGGTATCTCTGCCCGGTCTGCGGGTCTTCCGACAGGGACCGCTTGTACAAGCTGTATATCGACAACTTCCTACAGCCCAACGGTTCCCGACGCATGCTTGAGTTTGCGCCGGTGCCGTCGCTTTCCGCGTACTTGCGTGGCCGTAGCGACCTCGAGTACCGCACCGCGGACTTGATGATGGCCGGCGTGGACGACGTCGTTGACATCACTGACATGGCGACGTACGCCGACGGATCGTTCGACTTCTTCATCTGCTCGCACATCCTCGAGCATGTCCCCGACGACGGCCGCGCCCTGCGCGAGCTGTATCGAATACTGGCGCCCGGCGGGCGTGGCATTGTGATGACGCCGGTGGCGCCGGAGGGCAGCTTCGACGAGGACCCATCGGAAACGGACGAAGGGGAGAGGTGGCGCCGCTTCGCCCAGGGTGACCACGTGCGGCTCTACGATCGCTCCACCCTAAGCTCGCGCATCCGTCAGAGCGGGTTTGAGCTTTCCGCCCTCGACGCGCGCAGTTTCGGCCAAGACACGTTCTCGCGGCATGGCATCGCGCGCGGTTCGGTTCTGTATGTCGTGCACAAGCCCGATGTCCAAACCGGTTAACGAGGGTTGGACACTACGACCCGGCGTCTCGCTCGGCCGGAGTAGACATCGAGATGCGCTTTCCAGCCGGACAATTCGCTGGAAAGCCGTGTCTTGAGGCGCCGCTGCGGCGTTTGCGTCCACTGGTACTGCAGCGCGAGCATCGCGAGCCGCGGGCGTCGCGTGACGAGGTCCAGAAGCGCGGCGCGGCCCTCCGGCCCCGGGACCTTCGCCATCTGGCCAAAAACCCAATCGGCGCTCTGTCCGATCGCCTCCTCGCGTGAAGTTTCGCCGGGGAACAAGTCGAGCATCGCTTCCAGCATCGCGGCCACCCCGGGACCCCGGCCCAGCCAGAACTTGGGAGGGTCCGCATAGGCCGTATGCCACATACCGTGAGTATGGCGGCGGTAGACACCCATTGTGTCGGGCAGCATTGCGATCCGGCCCTGGGCCGCGTGCCGTACATGCAAGTACCAGTCCAGCGGCATGACATCGTGCGGGATGTCGTCGTAGCGGGCGAGGCGCCGGTATACGACCGAGTTGGTCTGGATGAAGTTTCGCGTGATCAAAGCCTCCACGGTCAAGTCACGTCGCCAGGAGATGGGCGGGTGTTCCGAGTCTTTAGACCCGTCGTCACAAATCACTCGGACTGGATGGAAGCACACTGTCACCTCAGGGCGCCGGTCGAGGAACGCCACCTGCTTGCTCAGCTTCAGCGGGTCTGTCCAGAAGTCGTCCCCCTCGCAAACGGCGAGGTATTCGCCTCGTGCAGCCGACAGGGCATCGGTGAGGTTGAAGTGGACGCCGGCGTTCTTGGACCTGAGGATCGGCCGAAACAAGTGCGGGTAGAGGTTTGCGTACTCTCGGATGATCGCCTGCGTGGAATCGGTCGAAGCATCATCGGCGACAATGACCTCCATTGGAAAATCAGTCTTTTGGGCGACAAAGCCGTCGAGAGTCTGTCGGATGTAGGCGTCGTGGTTGTAGCTGATTGAAACGATGCTCACTTTGGGGGGAGTCCCGGATGCACTTTTATTCACTTCGAACGAGCCCCTGCTGAACGGCCGCAACGACCCGTGCGATGTCGTCAGGCTCCATGTTGTCATGGATGGGCAGCGACACGATTCGAGAGCAAACATCCTCTGTGACGTGCAGGTCAGCTGATGCCATCAGCTCAGGGTGCGCCATCAGGTACGAATGTCGGTGTAACGATGGGTTGTAGTAGTTGCGGGCCTGGATGTTGTGCTCACGCAGGCTGGTTAGCACTGCGACGCGGTGGCCGGCGGACGTGCAACACGCGCTTCCGAAGCAAAGCGAGGAGGCCTCGGCATTGGGTTGGAACCGAAGACCCGCGGTTGTCAGTTCAGCGCGATAGCATTCGAACACCTTGCGGCGGATTGCAAGGCGAGCATCGAACCCGGCCAGCTGGCGCAGTCCGATGGCGGCATTTATCTCCTGTAGCTTCGCGTTCATTCCGAGTTGAGTGCACTGCCTCGAATCGTCAAATCCAAAGTTCTCGAACTGGTAGCTCTGCTCGACCAGCCATGGATTGTGCGAGACCAATGCGCCGCCCTCACCGATCGCGAACGGCTTCGTCGCGTGGAAGGAAAAGACTTCGCATGCGGCGCGTGCGCCGACCGGTTTGCCATCCGCGTACGTTGAGCCGAAGCCAGCCGCCGAGTCGAGAACGAGCGGTAAGTCCCACTCAGCTGCAAAATCCTCCCAGTCAGTGATCTGGGGGTTGCCGACGCCGAAGGCGTTTGTGAGCAGTATGCCTGCGATCCGGTCGCGGAAGCGTTCGACGACGGCGCGGGCGGACGAGAGGCTTGGCTGCCAGGTATGGGCATCGATGTCGATAAACCATGGGCGGTAGCCGACCCACAGAGCGGCCTCGGCCACGGCGATAAATGTGAACGACGGCATCAGCAAGTGACGGTCCCGTGTACCGGGCCCCACACTGGCCTGAAGTGCGGCGATGAGTGCCAAGGTGCCGTTTGCGAAGGTGGCAACATGTAGCTCATCTCCGAGGTATTCGGTCAATGCGCGGGCGAACGCCCGCTCCTTCGGGCCGAAATTCGTATACCAGTTGGCCTCAACGATTTCGGTGAAGTCCTCAGCCAGCTCGGCGGGCCCCGGAAAGCTTGGACGGATGAACGGGATATCAGAGGGCATCGAGCCACCCTTCTCGAACTTTCACCACTGATGCGGGAACGCCCACCACAACTGCATTGGGCGTCGCGACGTCCGCCAGCACCGTCGCACCCGCCCCAATCACCACACCTGATGCGATCGTTAAGTCGTTAGAGATACTGGCGCCGACGCCGACGAAGACCCCGTCGCCGAGATGTACGCCGCCCGCCAGATGTGCACCCGGACCAATAGTCACAAACGACGAAAGGTGTACCTCGTGGCTGAGTGTTGCACCAACGTTCACCTGGCAGTGCTCACCGACTACCACGTCCACGGTGAGGACTGCGGCGGGGGCGATGACGGAGCCCGCACCGATCGTGCAGGACGGGTCGACGTAAGCAGCTGGGGAGACGACCGTGAAAAAGCGGTCCCCCGGCCACGCCGCAACTAGGTCTCGGCGCACCGCCGGAGCGCCCACGGCGGCCAGGACCCACGCATTGCGGTCGGCCGGCGAGGGGGCCGTGATGTCGATTTGATCGCGAGCATCGGCCGCGAGGTATTCGCGCGAGACGGCCCAGAACACCTCCGTGCCGGTAGGTAGATAGGACGCCGTTTCGCGGGCTTGTGCGCCGGCGCCGAGGAAGCCGATGCGGGCGGGCGTCGACCGGGCCGCGTGATCGACATGGTGGCTCATTCAAATTCATCCATCTGCATATCGAGCGTCACACTAGTCGGGCGGTCGGTCCGCTCCGGCCGTTTTCGGGTCATATCGGCGTTTCAATCGTGGCGCTCTATCGTAAGGAACGGCGCCCAGTTTCGATCAGCGCGCGCTGCATACTGCGAGGTGACCTTGGAACTGCTGAGCAGGCTCCGTGCGGAGTCTGATCGCGCCCGCCGCTACTTGGCGGCTGTGCCGTACCGCTTGGGTGGCAACGGCCTACGCTTCATTCGCCAAACCCATCAAGAGCTTCCCCCGCGGCCAGAGCCCGGCCGGCCCACTCTCGTTCTCTTCGCGCACTTCGACGCTCAGGGCATCGTTGATCCATACGTCGTCCATTATCTCAAGGCGCTACATGGGCTGGGGGCCACGATCATTTTCGTCTCCGGCTCGCCGAAACTGACTCCGGAATCCGTTGCTCCCATCCGCCCCCTCTGCGCGGGCGTCTACACCCGGCGCACGCTTGCATTGGATTTCGGCTCCTGGCACCTCGCGTGGTGCATCCTCAGGCAGCGCGGCTGGTCGCTGGATCAGTTCGATCGTTTGCTCCTGGCCAACGACAGCGTGTTCGGTCCGCTGTTTCCCTTGGAGGAGCTGTGGGGGTCGTTCCAGGGTGCCGACATGTACGGCGCGATCGAAAGCGACGAGTTCGGTGTCCACCTTCAATCATTTTTTCTGGCCTGGGACCTCAATCCGCGAACCCGTCCCTTCCTCAACGACTTCTGGAACGGTTTCCGGTACATCGTTGACAAGGTCAACCTCGTCGATCAATGCGAAATCGGCCTCTCCCGGCGTGCTCGTGCAGCCGGTTTCACGACAAAACCATTCGTGTCCGTCGCCGCCCTGCGGGCTTCCTATGAGCGTTCACCGGACCACCAGTGGGCGAGCAAGTTCGCAGGAGAACCGTTCAACCACACCCTTTACTTCTGGGACGGCCTGATCGAGCATTTCCGGTTCCCGTTCCTGAAGGCGAGCCTGCCGCGATACAACGAGCCCTGGCACGACTCGATGGCACACCTGCGCGACTTCATCGAGCAGCACACCGCCTATCCGTACGAACTCATCCAATCGAACGTGGATAGACTCGGCTGCGGACCCTCAACCTGGGTCAAACCGCCCTAGAAGCGCCGCCGCGGCGGGATACCAGGCCATCGCGCCATCGACGAGCGCGAGCGAACTCGCTTACCGGCGCCCGGGCCAGGATCTTTAACCGCGGCCACCGTTCGGGTCCAAACACCAGCACTCGAAATGGCAGGACCAGCCACGTTATCGACCACCAAACGCAGGCGATCGCCCGTATAGCTGCGGAGGACGCCGGATCGACGATCAGCCAACTGAGAATCCGAAGCTGGTCGAGCCAGTTGCGCCCTGCTTTGACGATCCGCATCGACTCGGTGGAGGCCGTATGGGTCCGTACCGACAGCTCCTGGGGGTGAAAACAGACCGTCGACCGGACCATCAGGCGATACCAAAAATCCAAGTCGACGAGTTGGTAGATGTCGTCGCGAAGGCCTCCCGCGTCGAGCGCGAGCTGGCGGCGGAACATCACGCATGTTGGTTCGCCGATCCAATTGCCCGCCCCACCGCGCAGGAGCTGTTGTGTGACCAACCAACGTCCCCTGTTGCGTTCGCGCAGCCCCAAGTAATGCTTGTGCGCAGGGCCGACGCGTCGCCGCCACGGAAGGCTTTCGTCCTGTACCACACGCCTCGGGGCAAATGCCATCCCGACGGCGGGGTCCTCGAAGCGTTCCGCGAGGGTAGCCAGGGCGCCGGGCAGCAGCCAGTCGTCGCCGTGCACGAACTGAACGCACGTGCCGCGCGCCAGCTCCAGGCACTTGTTGTGGTTGCCGCTGAGCCCGAGGCGCGGTTCATTCTTGACCAGCCGGTCCCCCGGCCGCAGCATCGCGGCGGCAACGGCGGCGCCGTCGTCCGACGAGTCGTCGTCGACGACGATGATCTCGAAGTCGACGCCGTCCTGGTCCAGGATGCTGCGCAGGCAGCGCTCGATCGTGGCCGCGTTGTTGTACGTCGGCACGCAGACCGAGAC
>NZ_LZKE01000163.1:0-1059 GCF_001672675.1 Mycobacterium sp. E2327 | reverse complement strand
CCGCGTCGCCGCTGGCTTTCGGGGGTGGCGGCGGAGCCGGCGGAACCGGCCCCGGCGGCGGGGGTGGCGGCGGCGCCTGGGCCTACCCCGCCAACGCCGACCCCGGTGTCGCCGGAACGAAGGGTGACTTCGGCGGTACCGGAGGCGTGGGTGGCGGCGCCGGCCAATACGGCGGTGACGGGGGCGCCACCGGCGTCGCCGGCTCCGGCGCCGAGGCATTGATCATTGGCGGGAATGGCGGCGGCGACGGGCAGTCGGTGTGATATCCGTGTTGATCGGTCGAGATCCGGCATTTGAAATCGGCGCCTTTTCGGACCGCAACACGATGACGAATGCGGGCGCTTATACCAGTCGCTTGCGAGCCGGGTTAGCGTCGCGCCACGGAATGGCGCAACACGCCATTCCGATTCGTGAAATCACATCCGGACGCCAAGTGAAAGCGTAAGTTTTCGGTTACCTGTGTTTCGTTCGCCCCGTTCACATCCCAGAGGAGCCGCAGATGCCGTCTTTTGTCCTGATATCTCCCGAGCTCGTCACCGCGGCGTCGTCGGATTTACGCGGCATTGGATTGTCGATTAGGTCGGCCAATGCGGCGGCGGCGGCTTCGACGACGTCATTATTGGCGGCGGGACAGGATGAGGTTTCGGCTGCGATTTCTTCGTTGTTCGGCAGCTACGCCCGAGAGTTTCAGGCCCTCAGCGCGCAGGCGACGGCTTTTCATGACCAATTCGTTCAGTCGTTGACGTCAGGTGCCGGGCAATATGCGGGCGCAGAGGCGGCCAACGCCGACCCGTTGACGGCGTTGGTCGGTGAACTGCAGAGTCTGACCGCGGGATTGCCGGCCGGGCCGGTCAAGCTGCTGACGGGGCGCCCGCTGATCGGCAACGGGGCCAACGGGGCGCCGGGAACCGGGCAAGCCGGCGGCAACGGCGGCTGGCTGATCGGGGACGGCGGCAACGGGGGATCCGGCGGCGCCGGGCAGGCCGTTCCCGCCGGCACCGCCGATCAGGGCCTTGCCGTTTCCGCCGGCCCCGCCGCCACCGCCGTGGCCCCACAATC
>NZ_LZKE01000162.1:0-11310 GCF_001672675.1 Mycobacterium sp. E2327 | reverse complement strand
TGTGGTCCTCCCCGAGCGCGCCCGCTTCGACCGCTCCCGCCAGCACCTCCAGTTCGGGCGGCACCGGTGGTCCGGTCAGCGAGCGCCGCGGCCGAATCCGCGCGGCCAGTTTGAACCGGCGCGTCAGCTCCCCTCCGGTGATGCGCAGCCGCGCGCACACCCGGCCCCGCAGCCCCGGGCTGGACTCCGCGCCGTCGGGGGGTTCGGCGATCTCGGCGAACACCCGATACATCAACCCCCGGTTGGTCCGCTTCTGGGTCTCGAGCCGCTCGGCCACCGCGACGCGAAAATCGTTGCCCACCAGATCCGACGAGGTGCCCCGCAGCACCTGGTGGGCGGCGTCGATCGCGTCCAGCGCGGCGCTGATCCGCTCGCGTGCCGCCTCCGCGCCGATGAATCCCACACCCACAACCTATCGAACAAATGTGCGAACCAGGCCGGCCGAACACCAATCTGTGGATAAAACCGCAACTGTGGACAAGTGCGGCCGACGCAAAACTATGAGTGCTCTGAGTTCAACTGCCTCAGGGCTTGGATGCGGGCCTGGATCTGCTCGCGCGTCGCCGCGGCGATCGGCGGGCCACCGCAGCGACGGCGCAGTTCGTTGTGGATCCAGCCGTGCGGCTTGCCGGTGCGGTGGTGCGTCGCCGAGACGAGCGTGTTGAGCTCGCGGCGCAGCTCGCGCAGCTGGCCGTGCATCGACGGCACCGGAGCCGGTGCACCAGCGTTGGCGGCCCGCTTGGCCAGCTGCTCGTCCTGGCGCCGGTGCAGCAGGGCGCGCATCTGCTCGGCGTCGAGCAACCCCGGGATGCCGAGGTAGTCGGCCTCCTCCTCGCTGCCGGCCGGGGCGGCGGTGCCGAACGAGGACCCGTCGAAGATGACCTGGTCCAGCTCGGCGTCGGCCCCCAGCGAGGTGAAACCTTTTTCCGTTTCCGCCTTTTCGGTTTGCGTCCGTACGGCCGGGTCACCGTCGAGGGGATCGCCCTCCTCGCGGTGCGGTTGGCCGAGGACGTGGTTGCGCTGTGCCTCCAGCTCGCTGGCCAGCTGCAGCAGGTTGGGCACCGACGGCACGAAGATGCTCGCGGTCTCGCCGGCCCGCCGCGACCGCACGAACCGGCCGATGGCCTGGGCGAAGAACAGCGGCGTCGAGGCGCTGGTGGCGTAAATCCCGACCGACAGCCGGGGGACGTCGACGCCCTCGGAGACCATGCGCACCGCGACCAGCCACCGGCTGGTGCTCTCGGCGAATTCGGTGATCCGCGCCGACGACCCGGGATCGTCGGACAGCACGACGGTCGGCTTCTCCGAGGTGAGCTTGGTCAGCAGGGCGGCGTACGCGCGGGCCGCCGTGCGATCGGAGGCGATGATCATGCCGCCGGCGTCGGGCACGTGGGCCCGCTTCTGGCGCAGCCGCTCGTCGGCGGCCGCGATCACCGCGGGCATCCATTCGCCCCCGGGGTCGAGCGCCGTGCGCCACGCGCGTGCGGTCTGCTCGGCCGACAGCGGCTCGCCCAGTCGCGCGGCGTGCTCCTCGCCGGCGCTGTCCCGCCAGCGGGCCTGCCCGGAATAGGCGAGGAACACCACCGGCCGGACTACGCCGTCGGCGAGGGCTTCGGTGTAGCCGTAGGTGTGGTCGGCCTGCGACCGCAGCACCCCGTCGGCGCCGGAGGTGTACGTGACGAACGGGATGGGGCTGTCGTCGCTGCGAAAAGGCGTGCCCGTCAAAGCGAGCCGACGCGTCGCGTCGCTGAAGGCTTCGCGGATGGCCTCGCCCCAGGTCTTGGCGTCACCGCCGTGATGGATCTCGTCGAAGATGACCAGGGTCTTGCGCTGCTCGGTGCGCACGCGGTGCAGCGTCGGGTGCGCGGCGACCTGCGCGTAGGTGACCATCACGCCGTGGTACTCCGGCGAGGTCTGCGGGCTGGTGTTGGAGAACCTCGGGTCCAGGGCCAGGCCGTGTCGCTGCGCCGCCAGCGCCCACTGCACCTTGAGGTGCTCGGTGGGCACCACGACGGTGACCTGGTCGACGGCGCGCTGACCGAGCAGCTCGGCCGCCACCCGAAGCGCGAACGTCGTCTTGCCGGAGCCCGGGGTGGCCACGGCCAGGAAATCGCGCGGCTGGGCGGCCAGGTATTTCACCAGCGCGCGGCGCTGCCAGCCGCGCAACGGCGAGCCCGTGTCGCTGCCCAACAGCATCGACACAGCTCCCCTCAGACGTGGTTCGCGCGCATGGCCTTGTCGTGTCCCGGTCGTGTCCCGACAGCGTCGACGCGGCCCATGGCGGGTGTGAAATGTAGCATGCCAACGCTTTTCGGCGCAGCAGCGACGCACTGGTCCCTTGATTGTGGCGACCCGCCGCGCCCGGCTACGCCGCGCTTGCGATCGCCACTGGTCCCTTGATAGTGGCGACCCGCTGCGCCCGGCTACGCCGCGCTTGCGATCGCCACCGGTCCGTTGATTGTGGCGACCCGCCGCGCCCGGCTACGCCGCGCTTGCGATCGCCATCAGCCGGCGTGGCCCGCCAGGTCGCGAGCGTCGAGCCAGGCGTGGATTCGCTTGGCGACGTCGGGCCATCCCGGCTCGAGCATCATGTTGTGACCCATCGGGAAGAACTCCGGCTCGGTTCGGTAGGCGCGCGCCGTGGCGCGCACCGCGCCGACGCTGACGAAGCCGTCGTGCACGGCGCCGAGCACCAGCATCGGGGTGGTGACGCGGTCGGTTTTGACCCGGCGGAACATCGGGTCGGTCATCGCCGCGCGGATGCTCTCGGGCCCGGCGCGGTGCCAGCAAGATAGGACGATGTCCTCGGGCGTGTCTTTGCAGAAGAGGTAGGCGCGGGCGAGGCCCGACGTGCGCAGGAACTTGACCAACGTGGGGTCGTTGAACGAGCGCACGGTCATCCAGGGCCGCCGGCGCCAGACGCGCAGCGCCGCGCCGAGCACGCCCGACGGCGGCAGCGAGCCCACCAGCACCGCGGCCGGCGCCGTCCGGTCTTCCAGGTAGCGCTGGATCGTGTAGCCGCCCAGGGAATGCCCGATCAGCACCGGTGCGCCGCCGAGGTCGTCGGCCACCGAACGGACGTCGTCGATGTAGTCCTCGATGCAAACCTTCGGCAGCGGCTTGTCGGTGGGGCTGGTGCCGTGCCCGCGCAGGCTCATCGCGACCGCGCGATAGCCCGCGGCGGCGAAGAAGTCCAGGAAACCGTCGTCCCAGCACCACGCGCCATGCCAGCCGCCGTGCACGAAGAGCAGCGGCACCGGGTGGGCGTCGGTGCACGAACCCTTGTCGATCACCTCGAGCATGAGCCGACTTTTCTTCGCTCGTGTCGCGACGTCAAGCCCCTGCGGTGCCGCACGCTCGGCAATCGCTCCAACCACTAGGCTGGCGGGGTGTTTGAATCGCTGTCCGACCGATTGACCGGTGCCCTACAGGGGCTGCGGGGCAAGGGTCGTCTGACCGACGCCGATATCGAGGCCACCACCCGCGAGATCCGGCTGGCGCTGCTGGAAGCGGACGTGTCGCTGCCCGTGGTGCGGGCGTTCGTGGGCCGGATCAAGGAGCGCGCCAAGGGCGCCGAGGTCTCCGGCGCGCTGAACCCGGCGCAGCAGGTCGTCAAGATCGTCAACGAGGAACTGATCGGCATCCTGGGCGGCGAGACCCGCCAGCTGGCGTTCGCGAAGACGCCGCCGACCGTGATCATGCTCGCCGGTCTGCAGGGCTCCGGTAAGACGACGCTGGCCGGCAAGCTGGCCGCCTGGCTGCGCGGCCAGGGACACACGCCGTTGCTGGTGGCGTGCGACCTGCAGCGGCCGGCCGCCGTGAACCAGCTGCAGGTCGTCGGCGAGCGGGCCGGCGTCCCGGTGTTCGCGCCGCATCCGGGAGCGTCTCCAGAGTCCGGACCCGGTGATCCGGTCGCCGTGGCCGCGGCCGGCCTCGCCGAGGCCCGCGCCAAGCACTTCGACGTCGTCATCGTCGACACGGCGGGGCGGCTGGGCATCGACGACGAGCTGATGGCGCAGGCCGCAGCCATCCGCGACGCCGTCAACCCCGACGAGGTGCTGTTCGTCCTCGACGCGATGGTCGGCCAGGACGCCGTCGCCACCGCCGAGGCGTTCGGCGCGGGCGTCGGCTTCACCGGCGTGGTGCTGACCAAGCTCGACGGTGACGCCCGCGGCGGCGCCGCGCTATCGGTCCGCGAGGTCACCGGCGTCCCAATCCTTTTCGCGTCCAGCGGCGAGAAGCTCGAGGACTTCGACATCTTCCACCCGGACCGGATGGCCAGCCGCATCCTGGGCATGGGCGACGTGCTGACGCTGATCGAGCAGGCCGAGCAGGTCTTCGACGCGCAACGCGCCGAGGAGGCGGCCGCCAAGATCGGCACCGGCGAGCTGACGCTGGAGGACTTCCTCGAACAGATGCTGGCCATCCGCAAGATGGGTCCCATCGGCAACCTGCTGGGCATGCTGCCCGGCGCCGGCCAGATGAAGGACGCGCTCGCCGAGGTCGACGACAAGCAACTCGACCGGCTGCAGGCCATCATCCGCGGGATGACGCCGCAGGAGCGCGCCGACCCGAAGATCATCAACGCGTCGCGGCGGCTGCGCATCGCCAACGGCTCCGGGGTGACGGTGTCGGAGGTCAATCAGCTGGTCGACCGCTTCTTCGAGGCCCGCAAGATGATGTCGTCGATGCTCGGTGGCATGGGCATCCCCGGTCTGGGTCGCAAGTCCGCGACCCGAAAGGCCAAGGGAGCGAAGGGGAAGAAGGGCAAGAAGGGGGGACGGGGCCCGACGCCGCCCAAGGCCAGGAACCCGCTCGTGGGCGGCATGCCCGCCGGCTTCCCCGACCTGTCGCAGATGCCCAAGGGCCTCGACGAGCTGCCACCCGGCCTGGCCGACTTCGACCTTTCCAAGCTCAAGTTCCCCGGCAACCCCGGCAAGAACTAGCCGCGCCGTGCGGATGCGCCTGCGGGGTCTGGAGCTGCCCGGCGAGACCGAGATCGAGCTGTGGGTCGTCGACGGCCGCATCAGCGCCGAACCGGTCGCCGGCGCCGACACCGTCTTCGAGGGCGGCTGGATCGTGCCCGGCCTCGTGGACGCGCACTGTCACGTCGGTCTCGGCGACGACGGCGAGATCCCGCTCGAGGAGGCCATCGGCCAGGCCGAGACCGAACGTGACGCCGGCGCGCTCCTGTTGCGGGACGCCGGCTCACCGACCGACACCCGCAGCCTCGACGAGCGCGACGACCTGCCCCGCATCATCCGGGCCGGCAAGCACTTGGCCCGGCCCAAGCGCTACTCGCGGGGTTTCGCGGACGAGCTCGAGGACGAATCCCAGTTGCCGGACGCGGTGGCCCGGGAGGCCAAGCGCGGCGACGGCTGGGTCAAGCTCGTCGGCGACTGGATCGACCGCGGCGTCGGCGACCTCGCCCCGCTGTGGTCCGACGACGTGCTCAAGGCCGCGATCGACGCCGCGCACGCCCACGGCGCCCGCGTCACCGCGCACGTCTTCAGCGAGGACGCGCTGCCCGGCCTGATCAACGCCGGCATCGACTGCATCGAACACGGCACCGGGCTCACCGACGACACCATCGCCCTGATGCTCGAGCACGGAACCGCGCTGGTGCCCACGCTGATCAACACCCTGGAGAACTTCCAAGGCATCGCGGACTCCGCGGCGCGCTACCCGGCCTATGCCGCGCACATGCGCGACCTGCTCGTGCGATGCCCGGCGCGCACCGCCGCAGCGCGCGAGGCGGGCGTGCCGATCTACGCCGGCAGCGACGCGGGCACCATGATCGCGCACGGGCGGATCGCCGACGAGGTCGAGGCCCTCAAGGGAATCGGAATGAGCCCGACCGAGGCGCTGGGCGCGGCGTGCTGGGACGCCCGTCGCTGGCTGGGCCGGCCCGGCCTGGATCGCGGGGCGTCGGCCGACCTGTTGTGCTACTCCGAGGACCCCCGGCAAGGCCCCGGCGTGCTGAACCGGCCGGACCTGGTGATATTGCGCGGCAAGGTCTTTCGGCCACATGGCTAGGCGCGCGCGGCGCCGCGATCGTGGTTAGGATTGCGTGATGGCGTTGGCCAGCGGCGCGACCTTCGCCGGTTACCTGGTCGCGCGGAGGCTGGGTTCTGGAGCGACTGGCGCGGTCTATCTTGTCCAGAATCCCCGTTCGTCGCGCTGGCAGGCGTTGAAGGTCCTGACGCCGGCGCTGTCGGCCGACGGCGAGTTCCGGCGGAGGTTTTGGGCAGAGAACCCGATCGCGACGAACCTCTATCACCCGAACATCGTCGAGGTCCGCGACCGCGGGGAGTTCGACGACGAGCTGTACGTCGCGATGGAGTACGTCGAGGGCATCAACGCCGCGCGGCTGATCTCCGATCGATTCCCGGCCGTTTCGCCCGTGGGCGAGGTGCTGTCCATCGTGACCGCCGTCGCCGATGCGCTCGACTATGCGCACAACCGGGGACTGCTGCACCGCGACGTCAAACCCGCCAACCTCTTGCTGACGGGCCGCGGGGAGGGTGAGCAACGGACCCTGGTGACCGACTTCGGCATAGGCGGCCGGCTCGGCACGGCCGGCTACGCCGCGCCCGAACTGGCGGGCGACGGCGCCGACGGGCGCGCCGACCAGTACGCGCTGGCCGCCACCGCGTTCCACCTGTTGGCCGGCGCGCCGCCGCCACCAGGCACCGCGCTCAGCGACCTGCGCCCGGAATTAGCACGCCTGGACGGCGTGTTCACCCGCGCGCTCGCGACCAGCGCCGGCGACCGGTTCGAGACCTGCGGCGAATTCGCCGAGGCATTGAACGACCAGGCGGGCGCCCGCAGCCGCGACCGCAGCCCCGAGGCCGTCCTCGTGGCCGATTACCCGGCCTACCCCTGCCCCGTCCCGCCCGCGGCGGCCCCGTTGGCCGACCGCCCCGACGACTTCGTCGCGGATCGTGCCGGGGCGCCCGCACCCGGTGCGGCCAAGACTCCGGCGGCCGCACCGAGGACGCACCGCCGCCGCAGGATAGCGCTGTTCGCCGCAGCGCTGGTGGTCGTCGCGGGGCTGCTCGTCGCCGGCTTCGTCGGCGAGCGCAAGACCGACGCGACGGCCGCCCCGGCCGCCCACCCGACCGTGAGCGCGCCGGCCGCCCCGATTCCGCTCGACGGCACCTACCGCCTCGAGGTGCAGCGCAGCCGGCAGACGTTCAACTTCACGCCCGAGCCCCAGCCGCCCGACGTGACCACCTGGTGGGCCTTTCGCTCGTCGTGCGTGCCCGGTCCCTGCACGGCCGTCGGCGCGCCGCTGGACGACAACGACCACACGCAGGCGAAGTCGACGGTCTCGCAGCCGGTCGTGCTGCAATTCCGGGACGGTCGTTGGGTGTCGCGGCCGGAAGAGGGAACGTTCCCCTGCATCGCGCCGGACGGCGCCGAGCGGACGCAGGCCACGACGCAGGTGCTGTCGCTGCGGCCGCGCCCGCAAGGTGGGCTCGCCGGGGAAATGACCGTCACCGTGCGAAGCAACGAATGCGGCCAGCAGGGCGCCGTGCTCCGGGCTCCCGCGCAGGCCAGCCGCAGCGGCGACGTGCCGCCCGGTGTTACGGTGCCCGACCCCCCTCGCTGAGTTGACCAGGCATTTTCTCGCGGCTAGCCACGGCCGGCGAAAAGATTGCGAGTACTTGCTATCTATGTTACGGTTCGTGCCAACCCGACCAGCTTGGAGGCAACGGTGGCCTACGACGTGATCATTCGCGACGGACTGTGGTTCGACGGCACCGGCCGTGCGCCGCAGACGCGCAGCCTTGGAATTCGCGACGGCGTGGTGGCCACCTTGTCCCGCACGCCGCTGGACGAGACCGGCTGCCCGGAGGTGATCGACGCGGCCGGCAAGTGGATCGTGCCGGGCTTCATCGACGTGCACACCCACTACGACGCCGAGGTGCTGCTGGACCCGGGGCTGCGGGAGTCGGTGCGCCACGGCGTCACGACGGTGTTGCTGGGCAACTGCTCGCTGTCGACGGTGTACGCCGATTCCGAGGACGCGGCCGACCTGTTCAGCCGGGTCGAGGCGGTGCCGCGCGAATACGTCTACGGCGCTTTGGATTCCACCAAGACGTGGTCGACTGCGGCGGACTACATCCGGGCGCTCGACGCCCTGCCGCTCGGGCCGAATGTCGGTTCGCTGCTTGGTCATTCGGACCTGCGGACCGCGGTGTTGGGGCTCGATCGCGCGACCGACGAGACCGTCAAGCCCACCGAGGCCGAGCTGGAGAAGATGGCGGCGCTGCTGGACGAGGCCCTCGACGCCGGGATGCTCGGCATGTCCGGCATGGACGCGGCCATCGACAAACTCGACGGCGACCGCTTCCGGTCGCGCGCGTTGCCGTCGACGTTCGCGACGTGGCGGGAGCGGCGCCGGCTGATCAAGGTGTTGCGCAAGCACGGCCGCATCCTGCAGAGCGCGCCCGACGTCGAGAACTCGAAATCCGCGCTGCTGTTCTTCCTGGCCAGCAGCCCGATGTGGGGGTGGCGCAAGGCGGTTCGGATGAGCCTGCTGGTGTCGGCGGATGCGAAGTCCATGCCGCTGGCCGTGCACACCTTCGGGCTCGGCACCCGCCTGCTGAACAAGTTCCTGGGTTCCAGGGTGCGCTTCCAGCACCTGCCCGTCCCGTTCGAGCTCTACTCCGACGGCATCGACCTGCCGGTCTTCGAGGAGTTCGGCGCCGGGACGGCCGCCCTGCACCTGCGCGACCAACTGCAGCGCAATGAGCTGCTGGCCGACAAGGACTACCGCCGCAAGTTCCGGCGCGAGTTCGACCGGATCAAGCTCGGGCCGTCGCTGTGGCACCGCGACTTCCACGATGCGGTCATCGTCGAGTGCCCCGATAAATCGTTGATCGGCAAGAGCTTTGGCGCGATCGCCGACGAGCGCGGGCTGCACCCGCTGGACGCGTTCCTCGATGTGCTCGTAGAAAACGGCGAGCGCAACGTCCGGTGGACGACCGTCGTCGCCAACCACCGGCCCCGGCAGCTCAACAAGCTCGCCGCCGAGCCCAGCATCCATATGGGCTTCTCCGACGCCGGGGCGCACCTGCGCAACATGGCGTTCTACAACTTCCCGCTCAAGATGCTCAAGCGCATCCGCGACGCGCACCGGGCGGGCGCGCCGTTCATGTCCACCGAACACGCGGTGCACCGGCTGACCGGCGAACTGGCACAGTGGTTCGGCATCGACGCCGGCACGCTGCGCGAGGGCGACCGCGCGGACTTCGTCGTGATCGACCCGGCCGGCCTCAACGAATCGGTGGACGGCTATTACGAGGAAGCCGTGCCGTTCTACGGTGGCCTGCGGCGCATGGTCAATCGCAACGACGACGCCGTCGTCGCGACCGGTGTGGGTGGCGAGGTCGTCTTCCGCGCCGGCCAATTCCGGGAGGGCTACGGCCAGACCGTGAAGTCGGGCCGCTACCTGCGGGCGGGCCAGCGCAGCCGGGGCCGCAGCGTGGAGAAAGTTGGGGCCTGACATGGCCAGGACCCAGCAGCAGCGCCGGGAGGAAACCGTCGCCCGGCTCCTCGAGGCGTGCATCGACACCATCATCGAGGTCGGCTACGCGCGGGCGTCGGCCGCGGTGATCACCAAGCGCGCGGGGGTTTCCGTCGGCGCCCTGTTCCGCCACTTCGAGACCATGGGCGATTTCATGGCGGCGACCGCGTCCGAGGTGCTGCGCCGTCAGCTGGAGTCGTTCACCAAGCGGGTTGCCGAGATTCCGGCCGACCAGCCTGCCTTCGAGGCCGCCCTGGCGATACTGCGGGACATCACCACCGCCCCGACCAACGCCGTGCTCTACGAGCTGCTGGTCGCCGCGCGCACCGACGAAAAGCTCAGGGACACTTTGCAACACGAGCTGGGGCAGTATTCGGCGAAGATCCACGACGCCGCGCGGGCGATGCCCGGCGCCGAGGGAATCGACGAGGAGACGTTCCCGGTGGTCGTGGCGCTGATGACGAACGTGTTCGACGGCGCCGCCGTGGTGGAGGGGGTGCTGCCGCAGCCGACGATCGCGGAGCGGCGGATACCGGTGCTGACGGGGCTGATGCGCGCGGCGCTGCCCAATGTTGGCTTGTGAGAACCGGTTACAGCGAGCCCACACCGGTCTCGGGGTTGAGCGCGAAGCCCCAGTCGAACAGGCTGCCGGCCTGATCCCAGTACGTGGGTCCGCCCTGTTTCACCAGCCCGTACATCATCGCGATCACCAGCCGGCGACCACCGCGGGCGGCCGCGCCGACGAAGGTCTTGCGCGCCGCGTCGGTGAAGCCGGTTTTGCCGCCGATGGCGCCGGGGTAGCGCTGTAGCAGTTCGTCCTGGTTGGTGATCGGTTCGTCGCCGTGGTCGCCGGGGAACATCGCCGACGGCTCGGCGGTGATCTGCGCGAAAACCGGGTTGGCCATCGCGGCGCGGAAGATGACGGCCAGGTCGTGCGCCGTCGACGCCCCGGAGCCGCGGGGGCCGTCCAGGCCGGACGGGGTCGCCGCGAAGGTGCTCGTCGCGCCCAGGGACGCGGCCTTGGCATTCATCTTGGCCACGGTGGCGTCGGTGCCGCCCAGCAGGTGCGCCAGGGTGTTGGCCGCGTCGTTGCCGGACACCAGCAACAACGCGTCCAGCAATTGGCGGGCGGTGTAGGTGCGGCCCGGCTTGATGCCGACGCAGTTGCACTCGACCTCGGTGTCGGCGACGTCGGCGACGACGGTGGAATCCAGGCTCACCTGGTCCAGTGCCACCAGTGCCAACAACACCTTGATGGTGCTCGCCGGCGGGTGGCGGACGTTCGCGTCGCGGGCGGCCAGCACCTGACCGTTGTCGAGGTCGGCCACGATCCAGGTCTGGGCCGGCCCGTCCGGGATCGGCACCGAGCCGATCGGCTGCGTGCTGTCGGCCCGGGAAGGCGTCGCTCCCGCGATGGCACCGGCCGCCAGCAGGGCGGTGACGGCGGCCATGAGCTTGCGCATGGCCGCACAGTTTAACCTTCCGGCCTAGTGCCAGGGCATGTCGCGCCAGGAGTAGTTCGCCCCGTCGCCGATGTCGTGCACGCCGTAGTAGTCCCAGTAGTAGTCGTGGCAGACGTTGCCGTCCCACGGGACGGGCCGGCCCGCCGGAAGGACGTCACCGGGGCACCAGTGCTGGCAGGACTTCCCGGCCGGGCACGGAGCGGCCTGGGCAGAGGGCGCGGCCAGCGCCGCACCGCCGAACATCAACGACGCCGTTGCTAATCCCGCGATCATGGCTTTCATACCCATGGGATTATTCCCCTGGCCAGCAGC
>NZ_LZKE01000161.1:0-19496 GCF_001672675.1 Mycobacterium sp. E2327 | reverse complement strand
CGCCGGTGCCAGTCCGGTTGGCGCTAGCGGCGGCATCGGCGGCGGCGGCGGTGGCGGCGGTGAGGGCGGCATCGGCACGAACGGAAACGTTTTCCTCAACCTCGGCGGCCCTGAGACTACTTTCGCCGCCGGCGGCGGCGGTGGCGGTGGCGGCGGCGCGGGCGACGCCGCCCACAGTGGTGGGGCAGGCGGCGCCGGCGGCGCCGCGAGCAGCGAGGTCCAGCCCGTCGCGTTCAGCGGCGGCGCTGGTGAGACCAGCGGCGGCGCGACCGGCGGCGGTGGTGGCGGCGGCGCCGCCGTCGTCGACACCCCAGCTGCGTCGCCCAGCTTCGTCGCCAACAGTGGCGATGGCGCCGACGGCGCCAGCGGGATCGGCGGCAACGGCACCATTAGTGCAAATGTTGGGAGCAACAGCGGAGGGCAAGGCGGGGGCGTCGGCACTAGTTCCTACGACAACGGCACCGGCGAAGGCTGGGACTATTTGGGGTTCGGCCGGCCGGGCGAGTCCACCGCGACTGGCTAACACCCCTAAACGGCAGAACCAATTGCGCCCGTTCAGGATATCTACGCACTACACGCTCCAATGTCACTCGCGTTGCACATGTCAAGCAGAGCGCAAATTGGTCTCCAAGTGCGCCACAACGAGCTCCCGACTGATGTCGGCCGCAGCGTCTTCCCCACTCTTCCCAACGGGCGGCATACTGGCAGCGGTTCGACCAAGTGGGCCCGCAAACATGCTCTGAACTGCGAAAACTTGGTGCGCGATACTGGGATTGAACCAGTGACCTCTTCCGTGTCAGGGAAGCGCTCTCCCGCTGAGCTAATCGCGCCTTGGGGGTCAAACTTGGAGGTGGAGACGGGAATCGAACCCGTGTGCACGGCTTTGCAGGCCGTTGCCTCACCACTCGGCCACTCCACCGCGGGGGATTGATGCCACTTGCACCTTCGAGCGGACGACGGGATTCGAACCCGCGACCCTCACCTTGGCAAGGTGATGCGCTACCAACTGCGCTACGTCCGCGCGCAACGGGCGAGATCGTCGCCCGTCGCGAAGGACGACGATAGTCCACCTGAGCGGGCGCACACAAATCTCTTGGTGACGTTGCGGCTCTAGGCTAGCGCGCCCGGCGACGCACGCGGCGAGTTGGGCGCTGCCCGATTCGTGCTACCCTTCGACGTCGTTCGCCCGTCGGCGCCGGGTCCCGTGGCTCAGTGGAAGAGCGTCCGCTTCACACGCGGAAGGTCGCTGGTTCGATCCCAGCCGGGACCACCCTTCTGACCTGCGCGAACACGGCTCGTGCACTCTATGATCGGTTGGATTCGCCCGGTTCTTGGTACATCCACGATCCTTGGCGTACAAGACAATCCGTTGCCCCGGCGAGCCCTTGCCCGCGCTATCGAGATTCGATCACCGACACGGTCCCGTCGCCGCCGTTGGTGACGTAAACGGTGTGGCTGCCCGGGTCTACCGCCAGTCCGCCCGGGTGCTTGCCGACGGGCACGGTGGCGGTGGCGGTGCGCGTCGGGGCGTCGATCACCGACACCGTGTTGTCGGCGTTGTTGGTGACGTAGACCGTGTGGGTGCCCGGATCCACCGCCACCCCGCCCGGGTGCTTGCCGACCGGCACGGTGGCGGTGACGGTGCGCGTCATGGCGTCGATCACCGACACGGTCCCGTCGCCTCCGTTGGCGACGTAGACGGCGTGGGTGCCCGGATCCACCGCCAGGTCGGCCGGGTTCTTCCCGACGGGCACGGTGGCGACGACCGTACGCGTCGAAGCGTCGATCACCGACACCGTGTTGTCCGCGGCGTTGGTGGCGTAGACGGTATGGGTGCCCGGATCCACCGCCACCTCGTGTGGTTGCTTGCCGACGGTCACGTCGGCGGTGACAGTGCGCATCGGGGCGTCGATCGCCGAGACCGTGCCGTCATAGTTGCCGACGTGGGCAGCGGCCGTTCGAAGTCGACCGACGTAGACGGTGTGGGTGTCCGGGTCCACCGCCACCCCCGCCGGGTTCTCTTCCGGGCCCGTGCCGAGGGGCACGGTGGCGGTCACGGTGCGCGTTGACGCGTCGATCACCGACACTGTGACGCCGTAATTGGTGACATAGACGGTGTGGGTGCCCGGGTCCACCGCCACCCCCTCCGGGCCATAGAACGGCTTGCCGACGGGCACGGTGGCGGTGACGGCGCGCGTCGAGGCGTCGATCACCGACATCGTGTCGTCGTCGCGGTTGGTGACGTAGACGGTGTGGGTACCCGGGTCCACCGCCACCCCCGACGCCGACTTGCCGACGGGCACCGTGGCGGCAACCCGGTAAGTCGGAGGCGTCTTACTGCATCCGGTGACGCCGATGGCGGCAACGGCGAGCAGCACGAGCGCGGCGATGGCGGTCGCGATGGAGAGCGCCGCGATTCTTGCGTTCGTCATGATTTGCTTTCCTTACCGCCGAAGATGTCCGGTCTGGGATGCGCGATGGCGCGGCTGTTGTGGTCGGTCACACCAAGGCTGCGGTGGGCGCCTTGCGTGTTTCTTGCTTGGTTCTTGTGCCGGTCCGCTGTTGCACTTCGACGCGTCAGCCCGCCGGCAGCTTCACCACCTCGGCGTTATCGCGGTCGGTGACGTAGACGGCGCCCGACGCATCCACCGCCACCGCCCAAGGGTCGCCGAGGCCGACGAACGGCAGCACAGTTTGGGCGTTCGACCCGGCCGCGAGCTTCACGACGCGCTTGTTGGCGGAGTCGGCGACGTAGACGGCGCCCGCCGTGTCGACCGCTATGCCGTGCGGGCCGCCGACTCGGCTGAAGCCGTTGAACGGCAGGACAGTTGGCGAGTTCGACCCGGCCGCCAGCTTCATGACCTTGTCGAAGTCGAGGACATAGACATCGCCCGCGGTGTCCACCGCAAGCCCCGCAGGGTCGCCAAGGCCGTTGAACGGCAGGACCGTTGGCGTGTTGGACCCCGCGGGCAACTTCAGCACCCGATTCTTGCGGTAATCGGTGACCAAGACATCGCCCGCGGTATCGACCGCGACATCCCGCGGGGCGACGCCCGAAAACGGCAGCACGGTCTGGGTATTGGAGTCCGGCGCCAACTTCAACACTCGATTGGTCGTGTTGTCGACGACGTACGTGTTGCCGGCGGTGTCGACCGCCACGCTCTCGGGGAAGCCGAGTCCGGTGAACCGCAGGTCGGTTTGGGTGTTGGACCCGGCCGCCAGCTTGATTACCCGGTTGCGGCGGTCGCGCGAGGTGTTGTTGACGACGTAGACGTTGCCGGCGGTGTCCACCGCCACCGCCCAGGGATCGTCGATGCCACTGAACGGCAGCACCGTCTGTCGGCACGCCGGCGGCGCCATTGACTGCGCCGACGAGAGCTTCACGACTCTGTTGTTTTGGGCGTCGGCCACATACACGTTTCCGGCGGTGTCGACCGCCGCACTCTCGGGGCCGGTGAGGCCGGTGAACGGCAGCGCCGTCTGCGTGCACGATCCGGACGCCATCGTCACCACGGCGTTGTTGAAATAGTCTGTGACAGAAACCCTTCCGGCAGAGTCCACCGCCACCCCGATGGGGCCTTGGAGCCCCTCGAATGGCAGTACGGTCTGGGTGGTCGCCCCGGCCCCCAGCGTCACCACCCGCTTGCCGCCGAAGTCGGCGACGTAGACGGTGCCGGTGCCGTCCACCGCGACGCCGCGCGGGCGGCCGAGGTGGGTGAATGGCAGCACCGTCTGGGTGGTCGACCCGGCGGCCAACTCGACCACCCGAGCATTGAGGTAATCGGCGACGTAAACGGCGCCGGCCGAATCCACTGCCACGCCGTCCGGGCCGTTGAGGCCCGTGAACGGCAACACGGTCTGGGTGTCGGACCCGGCCGGCAGCTTCACCACCCGGTCGTTGTGGTCGTCAGCGACGTAGACGGCGCCGGCTTTGTCCACCGCCACGCTGTCGGGGTAGTTGAGCCCGGTGAACGGCAGCACCGTCGGGCTGTTCGACCCGGGGGCCAACTTCAGCACTCGTTTGTTGCCGCTGTCGGCGACATACACCGCGCCGCTGGAATCCACCGCGACGCCGGCGGGGTGGTTGAGACCGCCCAGCGGCAGCGCGGTTTGTTGGGGCGCCGGCGCCGACCGCGGCGACGAGTGGCACGCGGTGAGGCCGATGACGGCAACGGTGAGGGCGACGATCGTGGCGTTTCGGCGTTGCCCCCACAGCCGCTGGTGCGGTCGCACGCTACTTCTCGCCCGGGTAAGGCACCGCGCTGATGACCGCTCCGCCGTTGAGCGGCGGTCCCAGCAGAACGTTGGTGGTGCCGGCGGCGGGGTCGTACTCGAGCAGCGACTGGGCAGGTCCGCAACCGGCGACCGTGGCTTTGAGATCGAGGTTCGCGCCGTGGATGCCGATCACGTAGATGCTGTGACTCGGATCGACGTTGGGGACCGCCACTTTGGACACCGTGCCGTCGGGGTTGAGCTTGCCGAGGTGGATGGCGCCGCATCCGCCCGCGTACTGGACGTAGGTGCCGGCCGGCAGTTGCCATGCGCTGATGTCGCCGGTGTCGGGCGACGCCGGGTCCGTTATCGGCGCGGTCAGGGCGGTCGGTGCCGAACCGTTGATGGGGACCAGCCAGAGCCGTGCGGGCCGGTTTGCGGCAGTGCAGTTGGCGAGGACGGTTTTCGCGCCGGCGTCCCACCATCGCACCGGTGAGCAGCTTCCTCCCGCAGGCGACAGCTCCTTACCGACCGTTCCGTCGTTGCCCATCAGGGCAAGGCCGGTGGCGGTACCCAGCACCAGCTGCGTGCCGTCCGGGGTTGACAGGTACTGGCCGTCGAAGGCGCTCGCGAGCTTGTCGGTCGGATAGGTCAGCTGCGGATTGCCGGCCAGGTCGACCCGCATCAGTTTCTTGTCCACCGTCAGAAGCAGCGCCTTGCCGTCGGGGCGCGTGAAGCGAGGGGCGACAGACGAGCCGTCGACGGTGAACGTGGTGCGGGTGCCGTTGTGCAGATCGAGCTCGGTGATCACCGTCGATTTTCCGGGGCCCGCGGAGGCCCAAACGGCGTGGCTGCCGTCGCCCGACCAGTCGACCCCATGGGGTTCCGTGTTCGGCGGGAAGGTGGTGATCGCGTAGCGACCGCCCGCCGGGTCGACGAGGTACAGGGTGACGGGAACCGTGCCGGGCGCCGGCGATCCCGGAGGCGGCGACCCGCCGGGAGGGACGCTCACGGCCGGGCTCCAGGTGGCGAGCATCCAGCCCGGGCCGACTTGCGACCAGGGCACGTCGCCGATCGATTTCTCGACACCATGAGCCGCCATCTCGGCAGCCGGGGGCGGCGTGGATGTCGTGGGGCTGCCCGGCGCTTGGTGCGATGCGGCCGCATCGTTCGACGAGCACCCAGCCGCCAGGACCGCGCCCAGCGCGACGAGGCTTGCGCACCGTCGCCATGTCCTCCCCGAGAGGCCTTCGTGGCCGCGGGTGGAGCGGCGCGAGCTCGTGATCATTTCGGTTCCTTTCCCGCGAGCGGTAAGTGGTCCTGGGCAATTGCCGCAACCATGTCGCTGATACCTTGCGTGATTCTTGCGGGGTTCTTGTGCGCGCCGCCGCCTATTCAGCCCAAATAGCGCAGCCTCCAACGGATCCGCACCCGGAACATCCCGCCTGCCGGCGCGGGAAGATCCCACCACTGTTCCTGGGGCGGCCCGCCCGACGATGCGGTAATGTCCTGACCGCCCGAGCATGGAACTTGCGTTCCGCGTGGGTGCGGCTCGGCGGTGGCGGCAGGGAGGAGATGGCAGGTGTATCGACTCTTCAAGAAGGTCTGGATCCCACTACTTCTCGTTGTCGTCGTCGCGCTCGGTTCGTATGTCGTGCTGCGGGTCCGCGCCAGTTTCGGAGCCACCGCACACGCCGCGAGCCACGACGCGAACGCCGACGACACGAAGCCGTTCAACCCGAAACACATCACCTACGAGGTCACGTCGCCATCGGGGGGCAGCGTCAGCGCCAACTACCTCGACGAGAACGGGCAACCCCATCTCGTCGAGCACGCGCCGCTGCCGTGGTCGTACACGATCGTGACGACCCTGCCGTCGATGTCGGCCAACATCGTCGCCCAAGGTGACAAAGGCCTGCGCAACATCCGATGTCGGGTCATCGTCGACGGCCAAGTCCGCGACGACCGCACCATCGACGAGTACGAACCCTTCATCTACTGCCTGGTGAAATCCGTATGAGTACCGAGCCCGGCTCCCGCTCCCGCATCGCCCGCATGATCCGCGTCCTGGCGGTGCCGATCATCCTGCTCTGGCTGCTTGTCGCGCTCGGCACCACGCTGTTCACGCCGTCGCTCGGCGACGTGGCGGGCAGGCACTCGGTGCCCATGACCCCGCGGGACGCGACCGCCTTCAAAGACATGATGAACATCGGCCACAAGTTCCAGGAGTTCGACACCGACTCCACGGCGATGGTCGTGTTGGAGGGCGACGACAAGCTCGGCGACAGCGCGCACGAGTTCTACAACAAGATCGTCGCCAAGCTCAAGGCCAGCAAGCATGTCCAGTTCCTGCAGGATTTCTGGAGTGACCCGCTGACCGCCGCCGGCTCCCAGAGCCCGGACGGTAAAGCCGCCTACGTGCAGGTCTTCCTCGACGGCGCGCAGGGCACTACCCCCGCCCACAGGTCGGTCGCCGAGGTCCGCAAGATCGTGAAAAGCGTCCCGCCGCCGCCGGGGGTGAAGGCCTACGTGGCCGGCAACACCGCGCTCAATACCGACACCCTGATCGCCGCGCACAACAGCATGGAACTGATGACGATGGTCACGATCGGCGTCATCTTCGTGATGCTACTGATCATCTATCGCTCCCTGAAGAACGCGATCCTGGCGCTGATCCTGGTCCGCTTCGAGCTCTATGCCGCGGAAGGCATCGTGGCGACCGCCGGGAATCTGGACATCATCGGGCTGACCCCGTACGCCGTCAGCATGGTCACGATGCTGACCATCGCCACGGGAACCGACTATTTCATCTTCCTGTTGGGTCGCTACCACGAAGCCCGATCCCGCGGCGAGGATCGAGAGCAGGCGTACTACAGCGCCTACAACGGCGTGGTGCACGTCATCCTGGGGTCGGGTCTGACGATCGTGGGCGCCTGCCTGTGCCTGACCGCGACCAAGCTTCCGTATTTCCAGACGATGGGCATCCCGTGCGCCATCGCGCTGGTGGTGACGATGCTGGCGGGCCTGACGCTGGCTCCCGCGTTGCTCGCGGTCGCGTCCAGGTTCGGTTTCTTCGATCCGAAACGTCAAGTGTCGGAACGGGGTTGGCGCAAGGTCGGCACGATGGTGACGAGGTGGCCGGTACCCATCATCGTCGTGGCGTCCTTTGTCGCGGTGATCGGCTTCGTCAGCCTGACGACCTATGTCCCGACCTACAACGACAGGAAGTTCACCCCGCCGGACATCGCGGCGAACGTCGCGCAGACGGCGGCCGAGCGGCACTTCAGCCCGGCGCGCATGAATCCGGAACTACTGATGGTCGAAGCCGACCACGATCTGCGCGATCCGGCGGACATGCTGATCATCGACAGGATCGCCAAGAGTGTCTTCCATGAACGCGGCATCGGGCGCGTCCAAACCATCACCCGCCCGCTGGGCGCGCCGATCGAACACAGTTCGATCCCCTTCGTGATCGCCATGAACAGCTCCAGCACCCTGCAGACCGCGAAATTCATGAACGACAGCATGGCGTCGATGCTCGAGCAGGCCGACGAGATGGGCCGAACGATCAGCGTCATGCAGCACATGTACGGCGTCATGCAGCAGATGACCGCCACGACGCACAGCATGGATCGCCGAACGCACGACCTGGTGGACACCACCAACGAGCTGCGGGACCGCATCGCGGACTTCGACGACTTCTGGCGGCCCATTCGCAGCTATTTCTATTGGGAGAGGCACTGTTTCGACATTCCCATGTGCTGGTCCTTGCGCTCGATCTTCGACGCGCTCGACGGCATCGACCAGATTTCCGACAAATTCGCCGGCCTCACAGTCGATTTCGACGCCCTGGACCGGTTGATGCCACAGCTGCTCGCCGACTTTCCCAAGACCATCGAGTCGATGCAACGAATGCGCGACTTCATGCTGTCCACGCACAGCTCGATGGCGGGCATCCAGCGGCATATGCAGGAAAACGCCGAAGGCTCGACGATGATGGGGAACTACTTCGACGAAGCCAAGAACGACGACAGCTTCTACCTTCCGCCCGAAGTCTTCAAAAACCCCGACTTCAAGCGCGGTTTGAAAATGTTCGTCTCGCCCGACGGTAAGGCGGTCCGCTTCATCATCACCCACCAGGGCGACCCCGCCTCGGTGGACGGGATCCAGCATGTGAAGGGCATCAAGCAGGCGGTTGCCGACGCGGTCAAGGGAACTCCTCTGGAGTCGGCGAAGGTGTCGCTGGCCGGCACCGCCTCGATGTACAGCGACATGCAGGACGGCGTGAAGATCGACCTGACGATCGCCGGCATCGCGACGCTGATCCTGATCTTCTCGATCATGCTGCTGATCACCCGGAGCTTGGTGGCATCCCTGGTGATCGTCGGCACCGTGCTCGCGTCGCTGGGCACAGCGTGTGGTCTGTCCGTGCTGCTGTGGCAGGACATCCTCGGCGTCGGCCTGCAATGGATCGTGCTACCGCTGACGGTGATCATCCTGCTGGCCGTCGGGTCCGACTACAACCTGCTGCTGGTCTCTCGCCTGAAGGAAGAAATCCCGGCCGGCCTCAACACCGGCATCATCCGGGGCATGGGAGCCTCCGGCCGGGTGGTCACCGCGGCCGGCCTGATATTCGCGGCGACCATGGCGTCGATGATCGTCAGCGACCTGGTGGTGATCGGGCAGTTCGGCACCGCGATCGGGTTGGGTCTGCTCGTCGACACGTTCATCGTGCGGGCGTTCATGACGCCGGCGATCGCCGCCGCGCTGGGCCGCTGGTTCTGGTGGCCGCTGGACACCTTCGCCATGCGGAAGCGGAAGGCGCCTGACGCGGAGCCGGAGGGTGACACCGCGCCCGTCCCGCAACTGACGGGGGTGTGACGCAATGGAATCGAAGCTTCGCCAGCGCACCGATGGCCGCCTGGACCGGTCCCGGGATCCCGCGATCCTCAACGCCGCTCTGGCCGCGCTGACCGAGAACGGGTACGACGCCACGAACATGGACGACATCGCCGCGCGAGCCGGCGTCGGCAAGGCCGCGATCTACCGGCGGTGGTCATCGAAAGCGGCATTGATGACCGACGTCCTGGTCTACTGGCGGCCGGATCTGCGCGACAACGACGTCTACGACACCGGCAGCCTGGCCGGCGACTTGGACGCCCTGATCGAGCGTGCGGTGCGCAACGACAACGAGTTGATCACCAACGACCTCGTTCTCCGCGTCGCCCTGGAAGCGACGCACGACCGCGAACTCGCCGCCGCGCTCGACGACCTGCTGCTGCTGCGGGGCCGACGCGTGATGACGACGATCTTGGCCCGCGCCGCGGCCCGCGGTGAGATCGCCGCCGACCGCGACTGGTCCCCGGTCGCCGACGTGCTCACCGCGATGAGTTTGTTTCGGGTGCTCAACGGCCAGACCGTCGACGCGGGTTACTTCCGGCAGGTCATCGACACACTTGTGCTTCCCGCGCTGTCAACCTAGAGCTTGTCGGGTATCGCGCGAGAGCTGTAACAGTTTCGTAATGAGGAAAAGCGAGCGGCCCGGCTAGCCGGCCGAGCGGGCGTTGCGCCGGCGGAAGAAATCCGTCCACGACACGACCTCGGGATGCTGCTTGAGCAGGGCCCTGCGCTGGCGCTCGGTCATCCCGCCCCAGATCCCGAACTCCACTTTGTTGTCGAGCGCCTCCGCCGCGCACTCCCGCAGCACGGGGCAGTGACGGCAGATCACGGCAGCCTTACGTTGTGCCGCCCCCCGCACGAACATTTCGTCGGGATCTGCGTCTCGGCACAGCGCCTCCATGACCCAGGTGCGATCGTCCGCCTCCACGGGGCGCGGAGCGCTGGTCACGGGCACAAGACTGATTGGCCGCACGGCCGTCGCTGATTCTGGCAATGAGCTATCCCTTCGTACCGGCCGGCCGAGCGCATGCTCTGCGGCCGCCTCCCCTGAGACCCCGTTGGGACGCGCGCCACATCGTGCCCGTTCGTGTGACCTAAATCCCCCCGGTCCCCAAGTTAAGGGATTCAGTATCGATTGCGCAACGTTTTGTGGCACATCCGTACCTTTTTTCTTGATTGGCTCGGAGCTTGATGCCGGTGACCTCGGCGTTTGCCAACGCGCCGTCGGGCCTGCCCGCGACGAACCCACGCACCTCCGGCCGAAATCGTGATCGACTAGTCCCAGCCGCTACAGAGCAAGAGACAAGGACGGTGGACGATGGCAGCCAACCAAGAGGGCATCGGCGTGTTGAAACTCGAATGCCCGCAACGCCACCCGGTGGGCAGGATCCTCAAGGAGGCCCCGCATCAGTCGGTCATGTACGACCCTGGCGCAATGGCCGGAGAACGCCGATTCTGGCCCAACGAAGAGGATCAGCCGCAGTTCAAGACGCACTGCCGCTTCTGCGACAAGCCGGTGGGCGAGGTCACGAGCACCCTGCAGGGCCAACTGGCGTCCCTGGTCGCCGACGCCTCGCAGACCATCGGAACCGTCACGATGCAGTTCGCCTAGGCGGCGTTACAGTCTTGGGGCGCGATGTTAAGCGCCGACGCGTGAGAGGAGCCCCGTGGCGACACCGGACGACGCCCCCCGCCCGCCCGAAGGCGACTGGCTGGGCACCCCGTACCTGAAGTTCGACCGCCAGGGGCCGATCGCGGTGTGCACGATCGACCGCCCCGAAGCGCGCAACGCCCTGACCCCGGCGATGTACTTCGGGATCCGCTACGCCATCGGGCGTGTCAGCGAGGACCCGGACCTGGCCGGGCTGTTGATCACCGGAACCGGGGACGTCTTCGCGCCCGGCGGCGACATGGGCGGCGAGGGAGCCACCGACAACTGGATCACGTTCGGCTCGGCGCTGGGCATGGACGTCACGCCGTTCGACGCGGTGCGCACGTCGGCCAAGCCCGTGGTCTCCGCGGTCAACGGGCTGTGCCAGGGCGGCGGCATGCAGATCGCGCTGTGCAGCGACCTGTCCGTGGTCAGCGAGCGGGCGACCTTCCGGGTGCCCGAGCTGTTCCGCGGCTACGCCGACACCTACTACAGCCAGATGCTGGTCCGCGTGATCGGGCCGGTCCGCACCCGCGACCTGATGTTCACCGGCCGGGTGCTGACCGCCGCCGAGGCGCTCGACTGGGGCCTGGTCACCCGGGTGGTGCCCCACGACGAGCTGCTCGCCACGGCCAAAGACCTGCTGGCGCAGGTGTGCCGGACCGCGCCGCGCGCCCGCGGCGTCATCAAGTCCAGCATCGACAGTTACCTCGGCCTGTACGACCGCATCGGCATGACCGCCAGTCTCACCGACGCCGAGGCCCGCGACGGCTTCCGCGCGTTCAAAGAGCGCCGATCGCCGGACTGGGTGCACCCGGAGCTGCGCACCGAGGGACGGCTATAGGTCGATCCACTCGCCGTGCGCCGCGACCCGCAGCACCCCGGCGATCCCGGCCTGATCGAACGCCGCGGCGAATTCGTCGGCGCCCTCGCTGAAGTGGGCCCAGCCGTCGACGTGGGCCGGGATCACCACCTTGGCGCCGAGGACCTCGGCGGCGGCGGCCGCGCGCGCCGACGTCAGCGTCAACGGCCGGCCGTTCTCCTTCGCGGGCACGCGCGCCGCCCCCGCGAACAGCACCGCGACGTCGATCTCGCCGACCCGATCGGCGATGGCCTTGACCGCGCTCATCGAGGCGTTGTCGCCGCTGAGATACACGGTGGGCAGGCCCGGCCCCGACAGCACGAAGCCCGTCACCTCGCAATTGACGTGGCCGCCGGCGTCGCGCTGCCCGTCGGCCGGACCGTGGACCGCCGGAACCGCTTGCGCCGCAAGCGAACCCGAGCCGCCCGGAACGTCATACGACTCCCACGCCGGCACGCCCACCGCGGGCGGGCCCAGCCGCCCGGCGGCGCCGGGATTGGTGAGCACCAGCGGGGCGGCCAGCGCCATCCGGCGGCCGTCGTCGTCGAGGTTGTCGGGATGCTGGTCGTGACTGATCAACACCGCATCCACCGGACCCAACGCGTCGGCGCCCACTGCCGGCCCCGCGAGCTTGGTCAGGTAGCCATGCTCACCGGGCGGGTCGAAGGTCGGATCCATCACGATCCGGCGCCCGGCGATGTCGATCACCGTCGTCGGCCCGCCCAGCACCGTGATCGCAAAGTCGCGTCGCCGCGAGTCAAACATTTCGGGCCCGGCCTTCCCAATACGGTTCGCGCAGCGCGGTTTTGAGGATCTTGCCGCTCGCGTTGCGGGGGAGCGACGCCACGAAGTCCACGGTGCGCGGGCATTTGTAACCGGCCAGGTGCCGGCGGCAGAACTCGATGATGTTCGCGGCGTCGACCTCCTCGGTGGCGACGACGATCGCCTTGACCGACTCGCCCCAGAAGTCGTCGGGCACGCCGATCACGGCGGCGTCGGCGACGGCCGGGTGCTCGATCAGCACGCTTTCCACCTCGGGCCCGTACACGTTCTCGCCGCCGGTGATGATCATGTCCTTGAGCCGGTCCTCGATGTAGACGTAGCCGTCGGCGTCGAGGCGCCCGATGTCGCCGGTGCGCACCCAGTCGTCGTCGGTGATCGTCTCCGCGGTCGCGTCGGGGCGGTTGAGGTAGCCGCTCATGTTCTGGTTGCTGCGCACCCAGATCTCGCCCGGCTGCCCGGCGGCCAGCACCTCGCCCGTTTCGGGGTCGACCACCCGAATCTCGGTGCCCAGCACGGGCTTTCCGGCCGACAGCTGCAGGTGGGGCCGGTCGGGGTCGCGGTGGTCGTCGTCGCCGAGCGCCGTGACGGCCCCGCACAGTTCCGTCTGCCCGTACACCTGGACGAAGTTCGTCTCGGGCCAGGTGTCGAGCGCCCGGTGCAGCAGCGGCACCGGCATGGGCGCGGCCCCGTAGACGATGTAGCGCAGGCCCGCGATCGCCGCGCTCGCCGCCTCGCCGGCTTCCAGGAACCGGGCGATGACCGGTGGCACGAAGAACGCGTGCGTCGCGCCGGATCGCACCGCCCCGATCAACGCCGCGGCGTCGGGCTCGCGGGTGATGATCGTCGGCACCCCCGCCGCGATGCCGAACAGCGCGTACCCGATTCCGCCGACGTGGAAGAGGGGCATCGCCACCAAGTTCGCGTCCCCGTCGCCGAACGGGAACGCCGGCGCCAGGTTCGCCGCGTGATTGGCCAGCGCGCGCTGGCTCAGCAGCACGCCTTTGGGCCGCCCGGTGGTGCCGGAGCTGTAGATCACCAGCGCGGTTTCGTCCTCGTCGACCTCGGCGGCGTGCGCGGGTTGCGCTGCGGCGAGCAGGGATTCGTACTCGTCGTCGATCACCACGATGCGATCCAGGCCGTCGACCCGCGCGGCGGCCGCCTCGGCGGCGGGCCGCAGTTCCGCGCCGACGAACAGCAACCGCGGGCGGCTGTCGGCCAGCACGTGCGCGAGCTCGTCGCCCATCACCCGCCAGTTGACGACGGTCGTCACCGCGCCGATCGACGCCGCGGCGAACAGGATCTCCAGGCAGGCCGGGTGATTCTTGTCCAGGAACGCCACGCAATCACCGCGCCGCACACCGGCGGCTTGCAGTGCCCCGGCCGCCCGCCGAATCCGCGCCGCCCACTGTTCCCACGACCACTGCCGCTCGCCGTAGCGGATCGCGACGTCGTCGGGCCGCTGCCGGGCGTGTCGCTCGACCAACCCGGCGAGCGTCGTGCTGTCCATAACCCCTCCGCAGAAGTCAATCTTTCCCACTCTGTGATACGCGGTCGCGCTCCCGCACGCCGCGGCGGGCCGCGGTTTCAGATCCACGCGAGCTGGCGAGGTAGCCGGCGGCAAGCACCAGCGCACACCCGCCGAGCTGCAGCGCCGAGGGACGCTCGCCCAGCACCGCGGCGCCCAGCGCGACCGCCCCCACCGGAGCCAGCAGGAGCAGCGCAGAGCTGACGGTGCTCGGGACCCGGGCCGAGAAGAACGCCACGAACAGCCAGCCGAGCAACTGGCCGGTGACGGCGACCAGGATCAACCAGCCGACGGCATGCCAGCCGGGCCACAGCTCCAAGCCGTGCCACCAGGGCCCGACGGCGACCGCCAGCACCGCCGAGGTCGCCAGCACCACCGCGTAGGTTTGCATGGCTTGGCCGGCCTGCCCACCGCGTCGCAGCAGGAACAGGAATCCCGAATAGCACAGCGCGGCGCCGATCGCGTGCGCGGTGCCCAGCGCGGGGTTGCTGCCCGAGATTCCGTGCTCGCCCATCCCGCCGGCGAGCGCGACGCCGACCAAGAGCGCGGGCAGCGCCAGCAGGAACCGGGCCGAGACCCGCTCCCGGTCGACGAGCCAGCTCAACAGCGGAACGACGGCGACCTGGGTGTTGACCAGGACGGTCGACAGGCCCGCCCCCACCTCCGGAATGGCCTGCGTCCACAGCAACATGTCACCGGCGAACAGGGCGCCACAGCAGGCGGCAGACAGCAGGCCGCGTCGCGACAGCGCGCGGCCCCGCCGCCATTCCGGGATGGCGAGCACGACGACCACCGGCAGCGCGAGCAGGCAGCGCGCGGCCGTCGCGGTCGCCGGGGTTGTCGCGGCCAGTTTCAGGAAGACGGCCGAGGCGGACACGCACAGGGCGCCGACGGCCAATCCGACTCTGTCTGCAGGTGTGCGCTTCATGTCGACGCGAGTACCCGGCTGCCTAATGGTTAAATCAGTATTTAAGAATTAGGCGGTGATGACTGATGGCGCGCTCGGAGGCGGCCGGTCTCGACCTGCGCGGGGGTCATCCCGCGGTCGACCTGGTCAACACAGTGGCGTGGCGGGGCGACCCGGAGCGTCGGACGGAATACCTGGCGGACTATCTCGACCTGGTGGCATGGGCGCGCCACGCCGGGGTGCTGTCGTCCGGTGAGGCGCGCAAGCTCGCCGTCTTCGACCGCGATGCCGCCGGAAAATCGTTGCGCCAGACCATCCGGCTCAGAGAGGCGCTGCATCGCATCTGGACGGGGTGCCGGTCGACCCGCGATGCCGACACGGTCGCCGGCGCATACCAATCCGCGCTACGGGCCCAACGCCTCACGATCGACGGCGACGTCGCCGGGTGGCACGAGGTGGCACTCGACGCGCAAACGCCGCTGCATCGGCTGGCGGCCGAATCGGTGACGCTGTTGACCGCCATCCCGTTGTCGCGCATCAAGCGATGCGGCGACTCGGCGTGCGGCTGGCTGTTCCTCGACACCAGTCACCGGCAGAACCGCCGATGGTGCAGCACCGCCGACTGCGGCAACCGCGCCCGGGTCCGACGGTTCTACGAGCGCACCCGGGACGCCCGGCCGGATCGCTAACGCAGTGTGAACCCAGGGCTTCGCGTGTGCGCACAGGGCGCCCCGGGCTCACACGCGACGCCGTGGGCTCACACGCGGCGCCGTGGGCGCACACCGAGCGCCGGTGTGCCACTATCACTGCCATGGTCAACGCCGATCGCGCCCGGTCCCGCACCTTCGTCGTGACGGGGGCGGCGTCCGGCATCGGACTGGCCACCGCGCGGCGCCTGCTCGCCGAGGGCGGCACCGTCGTCGGCGCCGACGTGGCGGCCCCACCCGACCTGGGAGCCGAATTCCACTTCGTCACCGCTGACATCACCGACGAAGACGCCATCGCCGCGGTGCTCGCCGCCGTCCCCGACCGCCTCGACGGCGTGTTCCACGCGGCCGGCGTCGCGGGCGGCGGGCCGGTGCACCTGCTCGACCGCAAGGAATGGGAGCGGGTGATCGGCATCAACCTCACCGGCACGTTCCTGGTAGCCAAGGCGGCGCTGGCCAAGATGATCGAGCAACCCCGCGTCGACGGGGAGCGCGGCTCGATCGTCACCGTCGCCAGCATCGAGGGCCTGGAGGGCACGGCCGGCGGCAGCTCCTACAACGCGGCCAAGGGCGGCGTCGTCCTGCTCACCAAAAACATCGCGCTCGACTACGGGCCCAGCGGCATCCGCGCCAACGCCATCTGCCCCGGCTTCATCGAAACCCCCATGGCCCAAGGCGTTTTCGGGCTGCCGGGGATGGAGGGCCCGCTGGCGTCGATCACCGAGGAGCACGCCCTGCAACGGTTCGGCCAGCCCGAGGAGGTCGCGGCGATGGCGGCGTTCCTGCTGTCGCCCGACGCCTCGTTCGTCAGCGGCCAGGCCATCGCCGTCGACGGCGGCTACACCGCCGGTCGCGATCACGGTGTCGTCAAACTCTTCGGCTTGCCCGACTAGCGCCTTAAGATTCGCGCATGGTCACTCCCGACGAGGCGATCGCGGCGATTCGAGGCACCGGCGGCGCGCAGCCGGGCTACCGCGCGCTGCACGCCAAAGGCACGCTGTACCGCGGCACGTTCACCGCGACCCCCGATGCGGCGGGCCTGTCGCGCGCCAAGCACCTCGACGGCTCGACGGTGCCCGCGCTGATCCGCTTCTCCAACGGATCGGGCAACCCGTCCCAGCGCGACGGCGCGCCCGGGGTGCGGGGGCTCGCGGTGAAGTTCACGCTGCCCGACGGGTCCACCACCGACGTCTCGACGCAGACCGCGCGGCTGTTCGTCTCGAGCACACCGGACGGGTTCGTCGACCTGCTCAAGGCGATGCGGCCGGGCCCGACGACGCCGCTGCGCATGGCCAAGTACTTTTTGACCCATCCGCGGCTGTTCGGCGCGCTGCCGGTGCTGCGCGACGCCAACAAGGTGCCGACCAGCTACGCCACCATCGAGTACCACGGCCTGCACGCCTTCCGCTGGGTCGCCGCCGACGGCAGCGCCAGATTCGTTCGCTACCACTGGGTTCCGGCCACCGAGTCCAAGGCGGCGGCCCCCCAAAGTGACGGCCCGGACTTTCTCACCGACGAACTGAACGCGCGCCTGGCAACCGGTCCCGTCCGGTTCGACTTCCGCGTCCAGATCGCCGGACCGGACGACTCGACCGTCGACCCGTCGGCGGCCTGGCAGAGCACCCAGATCGTCACCGTCGGCACGCTGCAGATCGACGGCCTGGACACGCAGCGCGAGCACGGCGGCGACATCGTCGTGTTCGACCCGATGCGCGTCACCGACGGCATCGAACCCTCCGACGATCCGGTGCTGCACTTCCGCAGCATCGCGTATTCGGCGTCGGTCAAGCTGCGCACCGGCGTGGACCGCGGGCCCGAAGCGCCGCCCGTCTGAGGCCGACTAAACTTCGCGGGAGTGCTGCTCTCCCATATGGTTTTGATCGTCGTGGCCGGGTTCGCCGCCGGCGCCATCAACGCCCTCGTCGGATCGGGCACCCTGGTCACCTTCCCGACGCTCGTCGCCCTCGGCTATCCGCCCGTCACCGCCACCATGTCGAACGCGGTCGGCCTGGTGGCGGGCAGCGTGTCGGGCACCTGGGGCTATCGCGCCGAGCTGGCCGGGCAGTGGGATCGGCTGCGCTGGCAGCTGCCGGCGTCGCTGGCCGGCGCGGTGCTGGGCGCCTTCCTGCTGCTGCACCTGCCCCCGACGGTGTTCGCCCGCGTCGTGCCGGTGCTGTTGGTGCTGGCGCTGGTGCTGGTGGTGATCGGGCCGAAGCTGCAGACGTGGGCGGCGCAGCGCGCGGAGGAGGCGGGGCGGTCGCCCGAACACATCACGCCGGCACGCAAGGCCTTGCTGGTGTTCGGGACGTTCGCCGTCGCGGTCTACGGCGGCTACTTCACCGCCGCGCAGGGCATCCTGCTGGTCGGGATCATGGGCGCGTTGCTGCCCGAGTCGGTGCAGCGCATGAACGCCGCAAAGAACCTGCTGACCCTGGTGGTGAACGTCGTTGCGGCGGTGAGCTATTCGCTGGTGGCGTTCGGCCGGATCAGCTGGCCGGTCGCCGGGCTGATCGCGGCGGGCTCGCTGGTCGGGGGACTGGTCGGGGCGCGCTACGGGCGCCGGCTGTCGCCGACGGCGCTGCGCTCGACGATCGTGGTGGTCGGGCTGATCGGCCTGTACCGCCTGCTCACCGTGGGTTGACGACGGCTTCGGCGATGACGTCCATCACGTCGTGGCGCTTTTGCCACGCGCGCAGCTGACGCATCGCCCCGTTGCCCTGCGCGGCGACGCGATCGAGTTCGGTTGTGACGCGGTCGTATTCACCGAGCGCGTCCAGCGCCGGGCGCATCCGCTGCACCAGCGCGCCCAACATCTGGCGCACCGGCACCGCCCCGCCGCCGTGGATCAGGTCGAGCGTGTGTCCCGCGAGCCCGTCGTGCGCGGCCTTCCAGTACGCGGCCCGCAGAGCCGCGGGCGGCAGGCGCTCGTGGTCGCCGCCCCGCTCGTCGAGCGCCGTCATCACCGCGGCCCTGACCAACGTGGCCAGCAGCACCGTCTCGTCGACCGTGGCCGGCACGTCGGCCACCCGGATCTCGACGGTCGGGAAGTTCTCCGACGGGCGCACGTCCCAATAGACCATCTTGTGGTCGAGGATGACCTCGCTGTCGATCAGCATGCGCACGGTGCGGTCGTACTCCTCGGGCGCGGGGAAGAACGGCGGCGGCCCGGCCACCGGCCAGCGCCGCCACAACACGCTGCGCCAGCTCGCGTAGCCGCTGTCGGCGTTGCGATACACCCGCGAATTGGCCGACAGCGCAAGCAGTGACGGCAGCCACGGCCGCAGCCAGTTGCTGACCCGGATCGCGGCGGCCCGGTCGGGCACCTCCACGTGGACGTGACACCCGCAGATGCCCTGCTCGTGCGCGACCATCCCGTACGCCTCGCCGATCCGCTGGTACCGCGGTGTGTCGGTGACGGGAAACTCGTGCGGCGTGCTGGGCGGTAGGCCGGCGGCGAGCAGCTGCACCCCGGCGGCGACGGCGGCCTCGGCGGCGGCGCGGCGCAGCCGGGTGAGTTGCTCGCCCAGTTCCGCGCTGGTCGCCGTGACGCTGGAGTTGGTTTCGACCTGGCAGCTGCTCAGTTCCAGCTGCAGGGTCGCGCCCCGCCGCTCGGCTTCCTCGGCCACCGCGGCGTTGCGGGGGGCAGGTTCACCGGTACGCGGGTCGACGAGGAGGAATTCCTCCTCCGCACCGAAGGTGGGAAGCCCGTCCATTCAGCCGATTATCGGCCGATTGACTTGGGGCGGCTTACCAGCGAGCGGTCGACGCGAGCGCGGCGTCCGCGGTCGGGTAAACCGGCAGCAGGCGGTTCAGCCCGCAGGCGTCGACGATGCGGGCGACGAACGGTTCGCAGGTGACCAGGCGCAACTCGATGCCGCGCTCTCGACACCGCTTCGCCTCCTCGGCCAGCACCGCGAACGCGCAGCAGCCCATGAACTCGAGGCCGCTGA
>NZ_LZKE01000160.1:0-29823 GCF_001672675.1 Mycobacterium sp. E2327 | reverse complement strand
CGTAGGGGGCCGGCGACCATCCGAGGCTCGATGACGCCTCCGACGCCGCGGTGCGCGCCGCCGTCGCCGAAGAGCAGGCCGCCGTTGCCGCCGGCCCCGCCGGCCCCGCCGATGCCGACCACCGGGGTGATGCTTTCGCCCCCCGCGCCGCCGGCCCCGCCGGGTCCCATGCTGAGCAGGCCGGCGTTGCCGCCGGCGCCGCCGGCCCCACCGAAGGTTGAGCCGTGCCCGCCGGCACCGCCGGCCCCGCCGGCGCCGAACATCCCGCCCGAACCGCCGGCCCCGCCGAGCCCGCCGCTGCCGCCCCCGGTGGTTCCGCCGCCCCCGCCGGCGCCGCCGGCGCCGAACATCCCGCCGGCCCCGCCCGCGCCCCCGGTGCCGCCGGTGCCGGCCACGCTGGTCCCGCCGAGCCCGCCGGTGCCGCCGCTGGAGAACAGGCCGCCGGCGCCGCCGGCGCCCCCGTCACCGCCGGGCAGCGTGACGCTGCCGCTGTGCCCGCCGGCGCCGCCGGCCCCGGCCGCGCCGTACAACATCCCGGCGTTACCGCCGGCCCCGCCGTTCCCTCCGGTGGCGTTCGAGTTCCCGCCAGCCCCGCCAGCCCCGCCCGAGCCGAACAACCCGGCCGACCCGCCGTTGCCGCCGGCCCCGCCGGCGCCGCCCAGGGCCAGGGGGGCTCCGCCGGAACCGCCGGCCCCGCCGTTGCCGATCAGCCCGGCGGCGCCGCCGTTTCCGCCGTTGCCGCCGTTGGCACCGCCGGCGGTGCCGGATCCGCCGTCGCCGCCGTTGCCGATCAACCACCCGCCGTTGCCGCCGTTTTGTCCGGTCCCCGGGGCGCCGTTGGCGCCGTTGCCGATCAGCGGACGTCCGGTCAGCGCCTGAACCTCCCCGTTGACGCCGTCGAACAAGGTCTGCAGCGGCGACACGTTGGCGGCCTCGGCGGCCGCGAACATCGCCCCGCTGGTGCTCATCGTCTGCGTGAATTGCTGATGGAACAGCGCCGCCTCGGCGCCCAGCGCCTGAAACTCTTGGGCGTGGCCGGAAAACAGCGTGGCCAACGCCGCCGACACCTCATCGGCGCCGGCGGCCAGCACCGCGGTCGTCGGGCCCGCGGCCGCCGCGTGGGCGGCGCTGAGCGCCGATCCGATGTTCTCCACATCCGCCGCCGCGGCCGCCACCAGCGCGGGGTCCACTACTACGAACGACATTGCTTTCCTCCCGATCGTCATCACGTGTTCGGGGGGATGTGCCTCGCTACCCCAGCCCGACGTTCATCTGGAATCGAGTCCAGGATGCGGGCCGAGGCGGGTGCGAAACGTCGGTCAAAGCTCGTAAATAGCCCGCGGCAGGGGGTCGTAGATCTACCCGTTCGCGGTGCTTAGGCATATGTGGCTATGCCATGCGGCACTTAGCCGCGGCCGGCCACTTCCTGGGCGAGTTGCACGCGAGAGGTGATGCCCAGCTTCGCGTAGACGTGCGTGAGGTGGGTTTGCACCGTCCGCCGGGAGATGAACAGCCGGGCGGCGATCTCGTTGTTGGCCAGCCCGTCGGCGACCAGCCGCGCGACGTCCCGTTCGGTCGGGGTGAGGGAGGCCCAGCCGCTGGTCGGGCGCTTGCGCTCGCCCCGGCCGCGGCGCGCGTAGGCGACGGCCTCGTCGAGCGAGAGCCCGGCGCCTTCGGCCCACGCGGCGTCGAAGTCCTGCGCGCCCATGCTGTCGCGCAGCGCCGCGACCGTGCGCGCGTGATCCGCGTCGTAGATCCGGAACCGCACCGCGCCGATCTGTCGCCGGATCGTGTCCGCGGCACCCAGCAGCCGCGCCGCGTCGCGATGGCTCTGGCCGTCGGCGGCCAGCCGGCCCAGGCAGTCGAGGATGTCGGGCACGGCGAGGTGCGCCCCGTACTCCGCGGCGCAGCCGAGCGCCTTGTGGGCGTCGCGCTCCGCCTGATCCGGCTCGCCCTTGGCGATCGCGACGCGCGCGCGTCGGGTCAGCGCCCGGGCTAGGTGCCAGCCCGCCGACGACGCGACCTGGTGGTCCGCCCAGCGTCCGGCCTCGATCAGATCGCCTCGGGCCAGGGCGACCTCGACGATCGGGTTGGCGATCGCCGCACCCAGCTCGCCCTCGACGGTCACCCGCTGCTGCGCCGCCTCGGTGGCCGCGGTCGCCGCCGCGACGTCGCCGGCGGCCAGCGCCGCGGTGGCCAACACCGCATAGCTGAATCCCTCGTTGTACGGCCACAAATCCGACGCGGCTTCCAGCGACGCGCGGGCCGCGGCCGCGGCCGCCTCCACCTCGCCCTGGAAGGAGAGCACGAGGCTGAGGCTCAGCCGCGCGCCCCACCGGAACAGGACATCGTGCGCCGCGTCGGCGTCGGCGGTCACCTCGCCGAACTGCTCGACGGCCTTGACCAACTCGCCCTTCATCATGTGCGCCAGGCCCAGGGTCCAGTGACACGAGCGCGCATGGAACCGGTCGCCGATCGAGGCGGCGAGCTCGCAGCCTTCGCGGGAGGTCGCCTCCGCGGCGACCGGATCGCCGGCGTAGAACGCGCCGTTCGCCTGCCAGGTCAGGATCTGGATCAGCCGCCATCGGTCGTCCAGCGTGCGGGCGATGCCGATGGCCTCGGCCAGGTAGGGGCGGGCCGCGTCGGCGCTGTAGGAAGCGATCGCACCGCAGGCGGTGAGCGCGCGCGCCAGCAGCGCGGGGTCGTCGATCTGGCGTGCGATCGCCACGGCCTGTTGCGCCTGCTCGAGGTTGTCGCCGATGCTGCGCGACGCGTCCAGGGCCGCCTTGTCGGCGAGGGCGCGCCCGCGCACCACGGCCGAGATCCCGGCGTCGTCCTCGGGCAGGGTGGCGTCGAACCACGCCAACCCCTCCTGGATGCGGCCGCGGGTCTGCCACAGCGGCTGCAGCGACGACGTCAGCTCCAGCGCCCGCTCGATGTCCCCGGTTTGGCGGCTCCACGCGAACGCGGCCCGCAGGTTGTCGATCTCGATCTCGACCTGTTCGATGCGGCGCTGATGGTCGGGGTCCGCGGGGCTGTCCAGCAGGGCCGCCAGCGCGGCGTAGTAATCGCGGTGCCGCGCGTGCATCTCGTCGGCCTCACCGGATTCAATCAGCTTGGCCATCGCGTAGTGGCGCACCGTGTCGAGCAGCCGGAAGCGGGTCCTGTCGCCGGCGTTCTCCGCCACCACGAGCGACTTGTCCACCAGCTGGGCGAGCCGGTCGAGGATCTGGAGTTGCTGCGCCGGGTCGCCGTCGCCGATGACCCGCGCCGCGTCGAGATCGAATCCGGCCCGGAAGACCGCCAGCCGGCGGAACAGCACGCGCTCCGGCTCGCTCAGCAGCTCGTGGGACCAGTCGACCGATTCACCCAACGTCCGTTTGCGCCGCGTCCCGGGGCGGACGCCGGTGACCAGCCGGAACCGGTTACGCAGCCCGTCGAGGATCTCGGTCAGCGACATCATCCGCACCCGCGCCGCCGCCAGCTCGATGCCCAGGGGCAGGCCGTCCAGGCGCGCGCAGATCTCCCGCACCGCGGCGGTGTCGTCGACGGCGATGTCGAAGTCGGGCCGGGCCAGCCGCGCACGGTCGACGAACAGTTCGATCGCTTCGTCGGCGAGCGACAGCGACGGCACCCGCCAGGTGACCTCGCCGGCCACCCCGATCGGCTCGCGGCTGGTGGTCAGGATCGTCAACTGCGGGCACGCCCCCAGCAGCGCGACGGTCAGGTCGGCGCACTCGTCGATCAGGTGCTCGCAATTGTCCAGGACGAGCAACACCCGGCGATCGCCGAGGAACCGCACCAGGGTGTCCGTCGCCGAGCGGCCCGGCTGGTCGGGCAGGCCCAGCGCCCGAAGCGCCGCGACCGGCACCACGTCGGGGTCGGTGACCGGCGTCAGGTCGACGAACCACACATTGCCGTCGAACTCGGCCGCCGCCTGCGCGGCCACCTGGACCGCCAGCCGGGTCTTGCCGACGCCACCGGCGCCGGCAAGGGTTACCAGCCGGTTCTCGTACAGCGCCTTGACGACGTCGTTGGTCAGGGTGACCCGACCCACGAACCGGGTCAGCTGCACCGGGAGGCCGTGCGGGACGACGCTGCCCGTGGTGCGCAGCGGCGGGAACTCGACATCCAGGTCGGAGTGGCACAGCTGCGCCACCCGCTCGGGGCGCGGAAGGTCGCCGAGCTGATGGGTGCCGAGATCGGTCAGCCAGGCATCAGCCGGCAATTGGTCGACGACCAGGTCGCGGGTGATGCCCGAGAGCAGGATCTGGCCGCCGTGCGCCAGGTCGCGCAGGAGGGCCGCCCGCTCGGGGGTCGAGCCGACGTAGTCGCCGGCGTCGTCCAGCTGGACCTCGCCGGTATGCACGCCGACCCGCAGCCGAATCGGCGCCAGCGGCGCGCGCTGCAACTCCACAGCACACGCCACCGCGTCGGTCGCGTGCGCGAAGGCGGCCATGAAGCTGTCGCCGACACCCGGCTCGATCGCCAGCACGCCGTCGTGGGTGGGGACGAGCTCGGAGGCGGCGCGGTCCAGCCGCACGAGCGCGGCCGTCATTTGCTCCGGCCGCGACTCCCACAGTCGCTCGGAGCCCTCGAAATCGGCGACCAGCAGGGTCACCGTTCCCGTGGGCATGAACTCTCTGACGCCAGGGTCACTCCTACTCCATGACCGTATGCCCCCGCGCACATCAGTTTCGCTCATGCCACCCACCCAGGGTCCAGTTCCAACGCAAATCCGTTGAGGTCATCGCGGCGGCGGAGGAAGCCACGGCGGGCCCGCGGACACGGGCTACCGCTTTGCCGTGGGCGGTCCTACGACCCCGGGCCTCGCTGCATTTACGACCCCTCATGCTCTGTATCTACGCGATACGACCGACGTTAGTTCGACGCAATCCCCCGCATATTTGACTCGTTTCCAACACACGTCGGGGGCCGGGTTCGCAATTCGCTGCGTTTTCACCCTTCGCCCGACGGCGAACGATCGGGAGGGACGGCAATGTCGTACGTGGTGGCGGCCCCGGAGATGCTGGCGGCCGCATCGGCGGATCTGGAGGGCATCCGCTCGGCGTTGAGCGCGGCAAACGCGGCGGCGGCCGCTCCGACCTCCGCGGTCGCGGCGGCCGGTGCCGACGAGGTCTCGGCCGCGATCGCCGCCCTGTTTTCCGGGCACGCCGAGCTGTATCAGGCGCTGAGCGCCCGGGCGGCGAGCTTTCATCAGCAGTTCGTTCGGGCCATGAGCGCCGGCGGGACGCTCTACGCGGAAGCCGAGGCGGCCAACGCGTCCATGATCGGGGCGCCCACACAGGCCGCGGCGCAGGACGTCCTGGCCAACTTGGGCATCGGCAACGTCGGCGCCGGCAACGTGGGCGGGGGCAACCACGGCAACGGGAACGTGGGCAGCGGCAACAGCGGCAACCAGAACCTGGGCAGCGGCAACATCGGCAGCGGCAACGTCGGCAACGGAAACAACGGCATCGGCAACATCGGCGACGGCAACCGGGGCAGCCAAAACCTGGGCAGCGGGAACGCCGGCAACAACAACACCGGCTTCGGAAACAACGGCGTCGGCAACGTCGGCGCCGGAAACCTCGGCAACACCAACGTCGGCAACGGGAACCTGGGCTCCGGCAACATGGGCAGCGGCAACCGCGGCGACGCGAACATGGGCTTCGGGAACCGCGGCAGCAACAACGTCGGCGCCGCCAACACCGGCAACCACAACATCGGCTTCGGCAACACGGGCAACAACGACATCGGCTTCGGGCTGACGGGCGACAACCAGATCGGTTTCGGCGCACTGAATTCCGGCAGCGGCAACATCGGATTCGGCAACTCGGGCACCGGGAACATCGGCTTCTTCAACTCGGGCACCGGAAACGTCGGCATCTTCAACTCCGGCAACCACAGCTTCGGATTCGAGAACTCGGGCAGCTTCAGCACCGGGTTCACCAACTCCGGTCAGGGCGACACCGGCTTCCTCAACAGCGGATTCAGCAACTTCGGTGCGCTCAACGGCGGCTCGAACAACATGGGGATGTTCAACGGCGGCTCCCAGAACTTCGGGATGGGGAACTCCGGCTTCCAGAACACGGGCAGCGGCAACGCCGGCTCCCTGAACACCGGTGACTTCAACGCCGGCAACTTCAACACCGGGTGGGGAAATTCGGGCGCGAGCAACACCGGCGGCTTCGACTCGGGCAACCTGAACACCGGCTTCGGCAGCGGCATCACCCCGGCCGGGGTGAAGAACTCGGGCTTCGGCAACACCGGCCTGGACAGCTCCGGCTTCTTCAACGCGGGCGGCGATACGTCCGGCTTCCAAAACGCCGGCCTGGCCTTCGAGTCGGGCTTCCGAAACTCGGGCAACGGCAACAACGTCGGCATCGGCAACTCGGGCAGTTTCCTTGCGGGGATTGGAAACACCGGCTTCGACAACATCGGAATCGGCAACTCGAACGTCTTCAACTCGGGCATCGGCAACTCGGGCAACGACGACTCGGGTTTCTTCAACAGGCGTGACGCGCAGTCGGGCTTCTTCAACTAAGGATGTGTGATGAGTTTTTTGGTGTTGCCGCCGGAGATCAATTCGGCGCGGGTGTATTTGGGTGCGGGGCCGGGTCCGATGTTGGACGCGGCGGCGGCGTGGGAGGGTTTGGCGGGTGAGTTGGGTTCGGCGGCTTCGTCTTTCGGGTCGGTGACCTCCGGGCTGGCGGGTGCTGGGTGGCAGGGTCCGGCGGCGGTGGCGATGACGCAGGCGGCGGGGCCGTATGTGGGGTGGTTGAGCGCGGCGGCGGCGCGGGCGTCGGGGGCGGCGGGTCAGGCGCGGGCGGCGGCGTCGGCGTTCGAGGCGGTGGTGTCGGCGTCGGTGCATCCGGCGGCGGTGGCGGCCAACCGTAGCGAGTTGGTGTCGTTGGTGCGTTCGAATGTGTTGGGGCTTAATGCTCCGGCGATCGCGGCGGCCGAGGCGCAGTACGAGGCGATGTGGGCGGCGGACGTGTCGGCGATGGTGGGCTATCACGGCGGGGCGACGGCGGTGGCCGCGCAGCTGGCCCAGGCCGCCTTGCCGAACATCAACCTCGGCCTGGGCAACATCGGCAACCTCAACCTTGGCGCCGGAAATGCCGGGAACGCCAACGTGGGCGCCGGCAACGTCGGCAACACGAACGTGGGCATGGGAAACCTCGGCAGCGGGAACGTGGGCAACGGCAACGCCGGCAACAACAACATCGGCAACGGCAACAGCGGCGGCGGCAATCTCGGCAACGGCAACCTCGGTAGCGGAAACGTCGGCAGCGGGAACCGCGGCCAGGCCAACATGGGCTTCGGGAACAGGGGCAACAACAACGTTGGCGCCGCCAACACCGGGAACCACGACTTCGGCTTCGCGAACACCGGAAGCAACGACATCGGCTTCGGGCTGACCGGCGACAACCAGATCGGCTTCGGCGCGCTGAACTCCGGCAGCGGCAACCTCGGCTTCGGCAACTCCGGGACGGGAAACGTCGGGTTCTTCAACTCGGGAACCGGGAACATGGGCTTCTTCAACTCTGGCAGCGGCAATTTCGGCTTCGGCAACGCCGGCGACACCAACACCGGGTTCTGGAACTCGGGCATCACGAATACCGGATTCGGCAACGCCGGCGAGGTGAACTTCGGCTTCGGCAACGGGGCATCCTTCAACTTCGGCGCCGGCAATGCCGGCAGCTCCAACTTCGGCTTCGGAAATTCCGGCGGCGACAACACGGGCAGCTTCAACACGGGTCTGGACAACACGGGCGACTTCAACACCGGCATGTTGAACACTGGATGGGCGAACGCGGGGAACACCAACACGGGCGCCTTCAACACCGGCGACCTCAACACCGGCTTCTTCAGTGCGATCACCCCGGCCGGTATCACCAGCTCCGGCTTCGGTAATACGGGCGCGGGGAGTTCAGGGTTCTTCAACGGGGGTTTCGACAACTCGGGCTTCATGAACACCGGCGCGGGCTTCAACTCCGGTTTCCACAACACGGGCGGCGGCGTCGACGCGGGCATCAACAACTCGGGCGTCTTCGCCGTCGGCATCGGCAACGCGGGCGCCGACGTCACCGGCATCGGGCTGGCGGGCCTGCTCTCCTCGGGCATCGCGAACCTGGGCAACTTCAGCTCCGGCGGCTTCAACCACGGCAGCTCCCAGGCCGGCTTCTTCCACTAGGGGAATGTCCGCATGGCGATCTACGACCCCACACCGCGCGGATCTACGAGTCTTGACCGACGTAGTTCCGTTCACCGCTTCGCATAGTTGGGACCGTGATGTCGGACTTTTCGTTGTTGCCGCCGGAGATCAATTCGGCGCGAATGTATGCCGGCGCGGGCGCGGGTCCGCTGTTCGTGGCGGCGACGGCCTGGGATGGGCTGGCCGCCGACTTGCGGTCGTCGGCGTCGTCGTTCGCCTCCGTTGTCTCGGCGCTGATCGGCGGCCCGTGGACGGGCCCGGCGTCGCAGGCGATGGCGGGCTCGGCCGCGCCCTACGTGTCGTGGTTGGCCGGCTCGGCGGTGCAGGCGGAGGGCGCGGCGGCGCAGGCCCGGGCCGCGGCGACGGCGTTCGAGGCGGCGCAGACGGCCACCGTGCATCCGGTCGCCGTCGCGGCCAACCGCGCGCAGCTGATGACGTTGGTGGCGACCAACTTTCTGGGCCAGAACTTTCCGGCGATCGCGGCCACGGAGTTCCACTACATGGAGATGTGGGCCCAGGACGTCGCCGCGATGGCCGGCTACCACGCGGGGGCGATGTCGGTGGCGTCGTCGTTGACGCCGTTCGCGGTGCCGCCGGTTGACCTCGCCGGAATGGCGGCGCAGGGCGGCGGGGCGGCCGATCCCCTTTCGGCCCTGGTGGCCGCGCTGCAATCACTGGTGTCCGGGGCGCCGCTGTCGTCGCTGTCGTCGCTGGCCCAGGTCGCGACGCTACCCGTCAGCATGCTGATGTCGCCGATCATGTCGCTCGCGCAGGGGGCGAACGCCGGCACGGCGGGATTGGCCAACGCCGCGACGGTGGGGGCCGATGCCCCGAAGTTCGTCGGGAGCACCGCTCCGGTGACTACGCCACTCGGCGGTGGGGGCGCGGGTTCTGCCACGGCGGCGGGTTTGGGCAAGGCGCGGCTGGTGGGGTCGATGTCGGTGCCCCCGACGTGGCAGGGCTCGATGCCGGCGCGGATGGTCAGCGCGGCCATGTCGGGGCTGGGCGGCGAAATTCCCGGTGGCGCTGGGGGAGTCGGTTCTGCGGCGGGCGGCATGCCGATGATGCCGATGCCGATGGGCGGCATGGGCAGCGGAGCGGCGGGTGGGACGTTGGGCCGCGGCGGGGCCAGTCCGCATGTGGTGCAGTCGCGGCCCAGCGTGGTGCCGCGGGTCGGGGTCGGATAGGGCGGGGGTGAGCGGTAAGTCTGTCGAGACTCGCCACCGCGTGTGACGCGGCGGCACAAAGAGATTGATCACTTCTTGAAAGGAGCAAACCGGTGGCTACTCGGTTTATGACCGATCCGTATGCGATGCGGGAAATGGCGAGCCGTTTCTCGGTGCACGCGCAGACGGTCGAGGACGAGGCGCGACGCATGTGGGCGTCGTCGCAAGACATTTCGGGCACGAGCTGGAGCGGCGCGGCCCAGGCGACGTCCTACGACACGATGGGACAGATGAATCAGGCGTTTCGCAACATCGTGAGCATGCTGCAGGGCGTGCGCGACGGGCTGGTCCGCGACGCCAACAACTACGAGCAGCAAGAGCAGGCTTCGCAGCAAGCGTTGAGCAGCTAGGAGATTTGACGATGACGATCAATTACCAATTCGGTGACGTGGATTCGCACGGGGCGCTGATCCGGGCCCAGGCGGCGTCGCTGGAGGCCGAACACCAGGCGATCGTGCGAGACGTGTTGGCGGCGGGGGACTTCTGGGGCGGCGCCGGGTCGGTGGCCTGCCAGGAATTCATCACGCAGCTGGGTCGCAACTTCCAGGTGATCTACGAGCAGGCCAATGCCCACGGCGCCAAGGTTCAGTCCGCGGGCAGCAACATGGCCAGCACCGATTCGGCAGTGGGCTCCGGCTGGGCCTGACCAGTGCCCCCAGGCGCGGGTAGCACAACGGCGTGCTGCCCGCGCCCTGTCGCAGGCCTAAGTGACTGCGGCCGCTGCGGTTTCGGTTGCCATCACCTCGGCGGCCGCGCGCTCGCCCGAGCGGATCGCGCCGTCTATCCACCCGCACATGATCGCCGAGCTCTCGGTGCCGGCCCAGTGCACGCGGCCGCAGGGCTGCCGCAGGGTGTAGCCGAATTCGGTCAGCACTCCGGTCGGGGCGTGGCTGATCATGCCGCCACCCGAGTAGCGCTCGGTGGTCCAGTTCTGTTCGTGGAATTCCAGCGGCGATTTGGCCTTGCCGCCGAACCGATCGACGAGCTCGGCGATCACCGCCGCTTTGCGATCGGACTCGTCCATTTTTGTCAGCCGGCGCGCGGCCGACCCCTCGGTGATCACGCACATGATCCCCGGGTCCGCGGTGTTCGTGCAGGCGTCGATGGTGAGCGTGGCCGGCGACCCGGGCGCGGCCGACTGGCCGCATAATCCGTCGGCACGCCAGAACGGCTCGTCGTAGATGATCGAGATCTTGATGACGGCGCCACCTGGCATGCGCTGGTGCAGAAGTGCCCGGTCCACCGGCAACATCGGTTCGTACACAATCGAACTGGCGATGGCAAGCGGGATCGCGACAATGGCCCGCCGCGCCCGCACCGTCAAGCCGTCGGCCGCGACCGTCACGCCGCCGTCGTCCTGGGTGATCTGCCGGACGGGGCGCGAAAGGTGCAGCGCGTCACCGAGTTCGGCGGCGATCTGCCGGTAGATGGCACCCATCCCGCCGACGGGCCGGGCGTCCTGGGCGCCGCCCTTGCCCGAGATGACGAAGGTGGGCCCGCCGCCCGAGCCCATCTGCAGCAGCGCCCACAGCAGCGACGTCTCCGACCCCGCCGAGGTGTACACGCCGGACAGCGCCATGTCCAGCATCTCGCGGGCCTGCTTGGACATGGTGTTCTTGTCGATCCATTCGCCCAGGCTGATGCGGTCCCACTCGGCGGCGTTCTTCGCCTCCCATGGCGAATCGCGCGGAATCGATTTGCACATGTTCTCAAACGAGAGCAGCCCGACACCGAGGTTGGCGACCGCCCACGGGCTCATCGACCAGGGGATGGTGCCACCGTAGCGGTGCTTCTTGCCGTCGAGGACCATCATCGCGTCGCCGTCGTTGTGTTGCTTGTATTCGGGCACGCCGAACTCGCTCATCATCGCGTAGATGCGATCCTGGCCCGGCCCGACCCAGGCGCCGCCTCGGTCGATCCAGGTGCCGTCGTCGCGGGTGACCGTGAACGTGCGACCGCCGACCCGCTCGCGCGCCTCCAGCAAGGCCACCGAGCGCCCGGCTTGCTTCAGCCGCAGGGCGGCCGTCAAACCCGCGAACCCGGCTCCGACCACGCAGTAATCAACGTCCGACACGACTGGCTCCTTCACCCGGCCCGCCCCAGCAGCAAACTACACCGATCGCGGTGCCGCCAGTAGCGAGTTCACCCCAATTTCTCGGGCGATTCAGCGACGGCCGTACCGCCGCAGCCGGGGTCCGGTCGGGGCGGAGCGGCAAAGCCCTTGTCCCGCTTGGCGGTTGGCGTCAAAGATGATGGGCCTGATTACCGCCGCGGCGTTTGGCGGTATACATCGCGCTGTCCGCGACGTCGATGAGTTTTTCGATGAGTCCGGGAATGTCGGAGGTTCCCATCGGGGACAGCTCGGCGGTGGCCGTGCCGATGCTGGCGGTCAGCCCCTGCGGCAGGGCGGCGATGGCCGCGCCCAATCCCGCCGAGATCGCCTCGGCATCCGGCGACGGGCCGATGGTGGCGATCAGGAACTCTTCGCCGCCCGCGCGGCACAGCATCGCCGTCGGCGCCGCCTGCTGTTGCAGTACCTCGGCGACGGCGATCAGCGCGCGGTCGCCCGCGGCGTGGCCGTGGGTGTCGTTGATGCGCTTGAACGCATCCAGGTCGACCATGGTGATGGTCAGATGGGTGTCGTCGGCGCGCGGGTCCCCGAGTCTGCGGGTGAGGGCGGCGATGAACGCCCGCCGGTTGAACAGCCCGGTCAGCGAGTCTTCGTCGGCGAGCTCGGCGTAGGTTCCCATGGCCCGCGACATCCCTCGCATCGCCACGGGGAACGACACGTTGAGCATCGCGATCACCCAGAACGCGGCGAGCCCGGTGCCGACGTCGACCTCGCGGGCCAGGTGCACCGCGGTCGCGACGGTGACGATGCCGGCCAGGGCGGCGCTGAACGCCAAGAATTTATTGTTGTGGAACAGGGCGACGTAGCCGCTGTTGGTGGCCATGGCGCAGCAGCCCACGGCCGCCAGGGCGGCGGTCGGCTGGGTCAGGCTCCACCCCGCGATGCACGTCGCGGCGATGACGCCGAAAATCTCCGATTGGACGCGGGTCGGCCAGCGCGTCAACCAGTAGACGCTCACCGCGACGACGAACACCGCCGCGCCGGCGTCGACGAGCACCACCTCGGCCGTCGGGCGACGGGTGCTGAGCATGGTGGCCACCGGTACCAGGGCCGATATCGAGGAGATGACAGCCAGGGTCACCTGTGTCGCGCGAAGCAGTCCGCGCTCGCGCAACGTGGCCGTGATCCAGTCGAAGTGATCGGGCTCGCCGAGCCATGACGTGAACCGGGACACGCTGCACCTCCCTTCAGGGGATAGCTCAGCACCAAACCGCGGTCGGCGTTGCAAATCTGACGAAACGGCGACCGTGACCCGTCAATCCGGCCGATCGTGTTGCAGCAACGCTGCGAGTTCGTCGCGGCTGGTCACGCCCGTTTTGGCCATGGCCCGGTAGATGTGCCCTTCGACCGTACGGACGGACAGTGTCAGCCGCTCGGCAACCGCTCGGCTGGACAGCCCCTCTCCGAGCAACATCACGATCTCGCGCTCGCGATCGGTGAAGGGCAACCGCTCGGTGGCCTGGCGTTGCGCCGGAGTGCGGGCGCCGCCGCACCTAGCGGCCAGTGCGTCCGCTCGGGCCGAGCACTTCAGCGCCGATCCCCGCAAGTCTCCGCGGCGATATGCGATGGCTGCGTGCGCGGCCGCGTCAACCGCGGCGACCAGGTCACCGATTTGCTCGAATTGTTCTGACACCGCCAATAGCTCGGCCCCGTCGCCGGTCCGGAGGGCGGCCGCGAACCGCGCCGCGACGCCGACGCGCGGGCCCTCCACGATCGCCTCCAGGTCGCCTAGTCGAGGCGCACACCTGGTGTCACCGAACTGGGTGGCGGTCTGCAGACACACCACTTCCGCAGCGAATTGCCCATTGGCACACGCTATTTCGGCCGCGGACCGCGCGCTCTTGATCGCTGCACTGACCTCGCCCTGGGCTGCGGCCACCCAGGCGTGCACCAGTTGGCGCTCGTATTCGACGAATCCATAGCTCCGATGGTGTTCCGCTTCGACGGCGCCGAGCGCGGCCACCGCGTCGTCGGTCGAGCCGCACATCGCCAGCGCCGTGGTGAGCGGGACCAGGTATCGGTACCGAAGACCGTTGGAATCGCCGGCAAAGAACTCGACTACGGTCGTCAACAGTCGCCTGGCTTCGTCCAGGCGGCCCGATCCGACCGCGACCCGGCCCGCGATCGCCGTGCTGATCAGCTGAGCGACGCCGGGAATGTCCACCGTCTCCGCGCGCGCCCGCTGCGCCAGCGAATTCGCCTCACCCAACCGGCCGCACTGCAGAAGCGCGCCGACATGGCGGTCGACGATGAGGAGCCGCATGTGGGCGGCGACCCCGGTGCGCTGCGCGTACGCATAACCGATTTCGGCGGTCCTGTCCGCCTCGGCGGCGCGCCCCGCATCCCCGTTGGCCACGACCAGCGCCCACGCTGCCGCCGAGCTGATGATCCCGGGCAGCCGCTCGAGATCGAAGCGATCGCCCGAATTCCGTGCCTTTTCCGGCTGGCCCATCGATGCCCAGTAGACCGCCAGGTAGGCGTCGCTCCAGCTGCGGGTGGACGTCGTTGCGATGCGCGCGGCTTCGTCGAGAAGCTCCTTCGCCCCCTCGGGATCGGCGAGCCCCCACAGCTTGTTGAACCCGCGATTGCCGAGCAGGTACACCCTGTCGGCCTCGGTCAGACCCTCGGTGGGCGTCGCGGCGACCATGGCGTCGGCCTCCTCACCGCGGCCCTGCCATGCCAGCGCGAACGAACGGATGTTGTACGCCGGCGCGCCCGCGCCCGCCCGAATGGCGTCGGCCGCGAGCCGATCTGCCAACGGTGCGTCCGCCAGGAACATGGCGCCTTCGGCGGCTCTGACCAACAAATCCGGGTCTGGTCTGAGATCGGAGTCAACGGTTAATACCGCTCGTCGCACCAGTGTTCGCACCTCGTCGCGATGTTCCGACGCGGCCAGCTCCGCGGCCACCCGGCCCCGTAGCCGGCGCAGCCTGGTCGAGGGGACCCGATACCGGCGCAGCTCGCCGTACAGGGGATGAGCGAGCCGAACTTCGAGACGGCCGTCGACTTTGCCGAGCGTGATCAAGCCGCGCACGTCGGCGCCCTCGATCGCGGCCGGGTCCGCGATTCGCGCCAGCGACGCCAGCTCGATGGGCTCCCCGACCGCAAGCGCGTCCACGACGTCGCGGACCGGGTCGGGGAGCGTTCCGATCCGCGACTCGATCAGTTCGGCCAGGCTGGGCGGCACGATCGGATCGCCGCTCCATCGCCAGTAGCCGTGCCGTTGCGCCAGCCGCCCGTCGGACACCTCCTGCTCGACGATGTTGCGGAGATACAGCGCGTTGCCGCGGGTGAGCTTCCACAGGCGCTGGACGGCGTCTGGATCCACCGGGCCGTTCAGCGCCGCTGACAACAGGGTTGCCGTTTCATCCGACGAAAGGGGCTGCAAGTCAAGGCGTTCGAACTGGGCGCTGCGCCACACATCTTGCACCGTGGCGGGAACGGGCTCGCCGCTGCGAATTGTCAATACCACCGTGGCCGCTTGACGCTGGACGATCTGGTGGAGGACGAAGGCCGATAGGTCATCGAGCAAATGCGCGTCGTCGACTGCGATGGCGACCGGGATATTGGGTGGTGCGGCGGTCACCGACTCGATCACGTCGCGGACGAGGTGAACCAATTGGCCGTTGTCGGGAGGCGGCGAGTTCGTCCATGCGGCGAACGATCCCAGCGGCAGTGATTGCGCCGACGAAGTGCCTACCGCCCAACGAGTTTCACACCCCCGCGAGGCTGCAGCCCCGAGTGCCTCGTGCGCAACCCTGCTCTTTCCGACGCCGGCCGCGCCGGAAACGATGATCCCGGCCGTCGCCGGGTCGGCGATGGCGCCTTCGATCACCGCCATTTCCTGCGCCCGGCCGATCAGCGGCCACGTCAACCGCAACTGTCAGCTCGATCGGTCTTGGCGCAACAGTTCCGCGAGTTCCTCGCGGCTGGCGGCGCCCGTCTTGGCCATGGCGCGGTAGATGTGGCCCTCGACGGTACGAACGGACAAGGTCAGCCGGTCGGCAACCGCTCGGCCGGACAACCCCTGTCCGAGCAGCATCACGATTTCGCGCTCGCGATCGGTGAGCGGCAGCCGCTCACTGGCTTGGCGCAGCGCCGGAGTGTGGGCGCCGCCGCACTTCTCGGCCAGCGCGTCCGCTCGGGTCGAGCACCTCAACGCCGATCCCCGCAAGTCGCCGCGGCGATAGGCGATCGCCGCGTGTGCGGCGGCGTCGAGGGCCGCCACGACATCCCCGATCTCCTCGAAGTCCGATGACACCGTTTCCAATTCGGCTCCGTCGCCAGCGTGCAGGGCGGCCGCGAACCGCGCTGCGATACCCGCGCGCGGACCTTCCACGACCGTTTCCAACTCTCGCAGTCGGGGCGCGCGCCGAGTGTCACCGAACTGGGTGGCGGTCTGTAGGCACACCACTTCCGCGGCGAATTGCCCATTAACGCAAGCTGTTTCGGCCGCCGACCCCGCAATGTCGATCGCTTCACTGACCGCACCTTGACACGCGGCCACCCAGGCCTTGGCGAGGCCGCGCTCGTAGTCCAAGTACACCCAGCTGGGGTGGCGGTGTTGCTCCAGCGTGGCGAGCGCGGCGGCGGCGTCGTCACCGAGCCCTTGAATGGCCAGCGCGGTGACGATCGGCAACCGGTACCGGTACGTGAAGCCGTTCTGCTCGCCGACGGCGACCAAGGTGTCGACGACCGGTGGCAGCAGCCCACTCGCCTCGTCGAGGCGGCCGGCGCCGAGGGCGGCGCGGCCCGCCAGCGCGGTGCTGATCAGCGACGCGGCGCCAGGCAGGTTGGCGGCCTCCTGGCGCAGGTGGTCGGCCAGGCACGTTGCCTCGTTTATCCGGCCGGCAAGCAGGAGTGCGCCCAGGTGAGCATCGGCGATCACGAACCTCATGTGGGCGGCGTCGAACGAACGGACCGCGATGGTGTACGCGTGCTCCGCGCCGGCCACCGCCTCGGAGACGCGACCGATGTCGCCCGCGGCGGCAACGATCCCCCAACTTGCCACTGCCCCAACGACCGCGGGCAGGAGATCGATATCGAGCTTCCGCGCCGATGCCATGGCCCTGTCCGGCTGCCCCATCGCGGCCCAGTACATGGTGCAGGCCGCGTCAAGGTTTCCCTGGGCGCGCGGGGAGGTAGTGGCCCTGGCGTCGTCGATGTGCTGTTTGGCGCCGTCGCCGTTCGCCAGTGACCACAACATATTGACGGCGCGCAGGCAAGCGCGGCGCGACCGGTTCACGTCATCGAGCTGCGCCAGCGGTATGTCCGCGAGGACATCGTCGGCTTCCTGGCCGCGACTGAGCCATGAAAGCGCGTGCGCACGAACAAAGTTCGCTTCCGCGCCCGCGCCGGAGCGGATGGCGGCCTCCGCCAGCCTGTCCGCGAGAGGCAGGTCGGCGAGCCACACGGCACCCTGCGCCGCGCGGAGGAGCAGATCGGCGTCGGGCGGCAGATCGGAGTCCAGGCTCAGCGCCGCCCGGCGCACCACCGTTCGCATGTCATTGCACCACTCAGACGAACCGAGTTCGGCGGCGACGAGGCCCCGCAGGCGGCGGAGCCTCGTCGGGGCGGTGCGTTGCCTGCGCACCTCGGCGTAAAGGGGATGAGCGAGCCGCACCTGTGTCCGGTCTTCGATGGTTTCCAGGGTGACGAGGCTGCGCAGGTCGGCCTCCTCGACCGCCGCGGCATCGGTGATTCGCGTCAGTGAACCCAGCTCGATCGGTTCACCGATGGCGAGCAGGTCGACGACATCGCTGACGGCGGGCGGGACGGCGCCGATCCGAGAATCGACCAACTCGAGCAGGCTCGGTGGCAGCACCGGTTCACCGGTCCAGTGCCAGCAACCGCGTTCCGCCACCAACCGGCCGTCGGCGAATTCTCGCTCGACGATATTGCGCAGATACAAGGGGTTACCGCGGGTCAGCCTCCACAGCCATTCGGCCGCATGCGGATCCAGCGGACCGCCGAGGGCGGTCGACACCAGCGCCGTGGTCTCGTCCTCGGACAACGGCTGGACGTCGAGCCGGTCGAACGCGCTTCCCGTCCACAGTTCCTGCGTCGCCGGCGGGATCGGTTCACCGCTGCGAGCCGTCAGGACGAGCTTCGCGGCGCCCCGCTGGACGATCTGCTGCAACGCGAATGTCGAGAGGTCATCGAGCAGATGCGCGTCGTCGACACCGATGACGACCGGGGCGCCGTCCGGGGAGGCGGTGAGCTCCTCGATCACCGCGCGGACCAGTTGGAGGCTGTCGACGCCGGCCGGCGTCGTCCACGACGACAGTGCGCCGAACGGCAATAACCGGCCCGCGGTGGTGCCCACCACCCAACGGACCACGCAGCCCTGCGACGTAGCCGCGGCAAGCGCCTCCCGGGCGACTCGGCTCTTCCCGACGCCCGCCGCGCCGCACACGAGGATGCCTGCCGAGTCAGGATCCGCAATCGCGGTCCCGATGCTCAGCAACTCCTCGGCGCGCCCAGTTAGGGGCCAGGACAAACGCATCGGGACAGCATAGGAACACCGGGCCAAGCCCGCGGCGAATTTCAACCATTTGCTTTAAACCTCATAAAGAGGCGGCCGCAGTCAGCCAAGCGGCCGTGATTTACCCCGATTAATTTCGTGTCACGGCATACGGAACCCAGTCAGGAGCCAGTTAAACCCTGCCCCATTGAGTAGCTGAACTATCAGCACGGCCGCCACGATTATCGCGATAATCGCGATGAATGCGGTAACTGCCAAAACGGGCGTCAATGCCGTGACCAACGCACCTCGGAAGGCGCCGATCGTATTGAGTAGCTGGCTCCCGACGGTATTGAACAAGCCCGGCAAACCCCCGATTGCACCGATAGACCCCGCAATATCGGTGAAGGGCGCCAACAACGCAACGTTGGCGGCCTCGCCGGTGGCGTACGCGCCCGCGCCCGCGGTCAGGTGCTGCACGAACTGATCGTGGAATGCCGCGGCCTGGCCGGCCAGCGCTTGATAGCCGCGTGCGTGCTGGGCGAACAGCTGCGCGACACCCGTCGAGATTTCGTCCGCGGCGGGCGGCAGCACCGCCAGGGTCGGCGTCGCCGCCACCGCATGGGCCGCGTTGAGATTCAAAGCAATCTTTGCCAAATCCGTTGCGGCCGAGGATATTGCGCTGGGAACGGCGATTACGGCCGACATCGGTATCCTCCTTTTCGCTTTCCCGCTGCCCCTCAGCCGATTTCAGGTAGCACACCGATCTGCGTCAGCAGCGTGGCGAAGTCCATGTAGACCTTTTCGCACAGCAGCTTGTCCCCGTCGAACTCGAAAATTCCGGCGACCGGAACCTCTACCCGGCGTCCGGTGGGCGGGATGCCCGCCCATGGCCCGAGATGTGTGCCGGTGATAACCGTCTCGCCCAATACGGCGTCGTCGGCATGGCGCAGCCTGCCGACTTCCGCGTGCAGATCCGGCAACGCGGTCATCAAGCCCTGCAGCAATTCTCGGACGGCGGACTCACCCTCGCTGGGTTGGCCGTTCACCTCATAACGCGGGTGGTGGAATGTGGCGATTGTCGCCTCGATATCGTGCCGGTTTTCCGCCTCGGCGTGCCGCATAACGATTTCTTCGCGGCGCTGACGAAGGCTGGTGATCTCGTCGATCGCGGTCATCAGGGCGCTCCTATTCCTGGATACTTGCGAATGGGGTATCGTTTCGGTCGACCACGGCGGACCGCGAATGTCGTTGTGCGCCGTGCCGATTGACGGTTGCGACCCGGAAGAGGAACGACGGACGAAGCAGGCGGGTCGGGGGATCGAGAAGCCCGGTGACTCTGAAGAACTGGGTGCCCACCATGGTGTCGGATTCAGACGCCGCCAGCACGCTTTCCACTAGCCGGTTGGTGATGCGCATCGACGGCGTCCTGCGCCCTTGGACCTCCGGGAACGTCAGGTCGGAGGTGGCCCCGGTGCGCCAGGCCTGGCCGATCGTTTTGGCCGTGTCGCGAAAGTACCGGCGGGGCAGGTCCCTGACGCCGCGTTGCAGGCAGTCCCGCAGCGCCACGGCGTCCAGCGCCGCCACCGTCATTCCCTGCCCGTAGATCGGGTTGAAGCTGCATATCGCGTCACCGCAGGCCAGCAGGCCGTCGGGGAGTCGCCGCATTTTGTCGTAGCGCCGCCACTGGCTGGACGGCATCCGATGCTGCACCACCGGTCCCAGCGGTTCGCCGGCGCGCACGGCCGCGAGCAAGTGAGCCGGGCCATAATCCTCGGCGTACGAGAGCATCCCGGGCAGGTCGCGCGGCGGCTCATGCCCGGCCAGCGCGTAGACCGTGAATATCCAGGTATCGCGCTCGTAGCCGACCAAGAACATGCCCCTTGGCCGGCCCGGCGCGGGGCTGATGACGGCCATCTTTTCCCTCAGGGTGCCGGGCGGAATCCGCAGCGGTTGGCTGACGTAGGTCGTATGCATGGTGATGTGGTCCTCGGCCGGTCGCCCGTAGCCGAGGTTCTCGAGCAGAGCCGGCGTGTGGGCCCCGCGCCCCATGGCGTCCATGACCAGGTCCGCCGCAAATTCCTGTGGGGCGCCGCCGGCGCGGTTCACCACCCGCACCCCGGTGATGCGACTGCGGTCCGCGGCCGCCGTCAGTTCGCTGACGTCGTGGCCGGCGTGGATCGTCACGTTGCCGAGCCGCCGCAGGCGCCGCCGAACGTGGCACTCCAGGAGCGGCCGGCTCGGCATGTAGAGGGCCATTTCCGTGTAATCGCCGGTTACGACTCCAGACGACAACATCCGGTGGCCGCTGTAGGACAGGTACGCCTTGGACAGGTCGCCGTCGTTCCAAACGGGCGCGCCCGCCGCAAGCAGCTCGTCGAGGAGCCCGGGGAAGAGCTCGTCCAGGACACGAGCGCCGCGCGGCAGGAGCGCGTGAACGTGCCGACCCTGCGGCACCCCCCGCCTGTTGACTGGATCGTTGGTTAGCTCGTCCCGCTCGAACACCGTGACGGTCTCGAAGAAATCGGCCAGCACCCTCGCGGCGAGCAGTCCGCCCATGCTCGCCCCCAAAACGACCGCGCGCTCACCCAATACCTGCATTGCGGATCCCTTTCTCGAGTGCGGGCTCGCGTTGCTGCTGCAGCGCGGTGAGTTTCTGTTCGGCGATCCGGTAGAAGCCGTCCAGGGAAGAGTCATCGACGCCGACGTATTCGCCGATGACCTCGCGCGCCACGCCCGCCTCACGCAGTCGCAGTGCCAGCGAGTACGGCACCGGCAATCGACGCAGCGCGGCTTCGCGGTCGCTGAGATCATCGGTCACCCGATCAGCATCCGATGATGCGACGGGTCGGGATTGAGTACCGGAGTACTCCATTTGTCGTGGACTGCGCCGTCACGTACTCATTGGTCATGCTGGTGCACACGGTCCGGGCGCGGCGCAGCTCCGACGACTTCCCGCGCGGGGAACACCTGGCCGCCAAGATCGCCCAGGTCGCGGCCGACCCGGTGGCCGTCGAACCGGCGCCGGCGCAGATGGTGGCCAACCGGATCATCGACAACGCCGCCGTCAGCGCCGCCGCCGTGCTCCGGCGGCCGGTCACCGTGGCCCGCCGGCAGGCGCTGGCGCATCGCACCCAACGGGGGGCGCGTGTCTTCGGTGTCGCCGGCGCCTATTCGGCGGAATGGGCGGCGTGGGCCAACGGCGTCGCGGTGCGCGAGCTCGACTTCCACGACACGTTTCTGGCCGCCGAGTATTCCCATCCCGGCGACAACATTCCCCCGCTCATCGCCGTGGCGCAGCAGCTCGGCGTGGGTGGCGCCGACCTGATCCGCGGCGTGGTCACGGCCTACGAGGTGCAGATCGACCTGGCCCGCGGAATCTGCCTGCACGAGTACAAGATTGACCACGTCGCGCATCTTGGACCCGCGGTCGCCGCCGGCCTCGGCACCATGCTGCGGCTGGACACCGAGACCATTTACCAGGCGATCGGGCAGGCGCTGCACCTGACCACCAGCACCCGCCAATCGCGCAAGGGCTCGATCTCCAGCTGGAAGGCGTTCGCGCCGGCGCACGCCGGGAAGGTCGCCATCGAGGCGGTCGACCGGGCGATGCGCGGCGAGCGGTCGCCGGGCCCGATCTGGGAGGGCGAGGACGGGGTGATCGCCCGGCTGCTGGGCGGGTTCGAGCGCGAGTACCGCGTGCCGTTGCCGGCCCCCGGCGAACCCAAGCGCGCCATCCTGGACAGCTACACCAAGGAGTACTCGGCGGAGTACCAGAGCCAGGCGCCGATCGACCTGGCCCGGCGGCTGCGTTCCCGGATCGGCGATCTGGACCAGGTCGCGGCGATCGTCCTTCGCACGAGCCACCACACCCACGTGGTGATCGGAACGGGATCCGGCGATCCGCAGAAGTTCGACCCCGACGCGTCACGGGAGACGCTGGACCACTCGCTGCCCTACATCTTTGCCGTCGCGCTGCAGGACGGCACGTGGCACCACGAGCGCTCCTACGCCCCGGAACGGTCCCATCGGCGCGACACCGTCGAACTGTGGCGCAAGATCTCCACCGTCGAGGACCCGGAATGGACCCGCCGCTACCACTCGACCGACCCGGCCGAGCAGGCGTTCGGGGCCCGCGCGGAGGTGACGCTCAAGACCGGCGCGGTGATCTGCGACGAGCTGGCCGTGGCCGACGCCCACCCGTCGGGCGCCCGGCCGTTTCGGCGCCCACAGTACGTGGGCAAGTTCACCGAGCTCGCCGACGGGATCGTCGATCCGGCCGAGCAGCGCAGGTTCCTATCCGCCGTCGAATCGCTGGCCGATCTGGACTCGGTGGATGCGCTGAACGTTGTGGTCGATCCGCGGCTGCTGGACGGCGCGCCGGACACTCCGCCGGGGATCTTCTGCTGAGTTGCATTGCGGCGTAACCGCCCGGCGTGTCGTCGCCGTGAGCGCACACTGAAACGCCGTCAGCTCACACTCGAACCCGGCTAAGGCGTGGCGGGCCCACCGTACTGCCACACCAGAGAATGGGCGCCGGTCATGGTGGGGTTGCACCACATCGTGCGGCCGTTGGCGTCGGTGGTGGTGGCATGCAACACGGTGCAGGCATCACCCGGCGCGGGCGCGTCGGCCCGGGCCACACCGCCGACGGCGATCGGTGCGGAGGCAGCCATCAGCGCCCCGACGAGGTATCGAAGTCTGCTCATGGTGGGTTCTCCTAGCGACTTCACGGTATCCGCCGGTTAACTTGCGGGCAAAAGATTCTTTGCCCCTACCCAAGCCATACGCCTAGAACGCGTTCTAACCTGTCAAACCATGGGATTTCTCAAGCCCGAGCTGCCCCAGCTCGACATGGAGGAATGGAACAAGGGCACCCGCAGCGAGAAGATCCGTCCGATGGCCCGGCACTGGGCCGAGGTGGGCTTCGGAACGCCGGTCGCGCTGCACCTGTTCTACGTGCTCAAGATCCTGCTCTACATCCTCGGCGGATGGCTGTTCGCCTCGGCCACCAAGGGACTCGGCGGGTTCACCAACGTCGCGCACTGGTGGTCCGAGCCGATCGTCTTCGAGAAGGTCGTGCTCTACACGATGCTGTTCGAGGTGATCGGGCTGGGCTGCGGCTTCGGGCCGTTGAACAACCGGTTCTTCCCGCCCATGGGCTCGATCCTGTACTGGATGCGGTTCGGCACCATCCGGCTGCCACCGTGGCCGGATCGCGTCCCGCTGACCCGCGGCACCACCCGCAAACCGGTGGACGTCTTCCTCTATGCGGCGCTGCTGGTGATGACGTTGTGGACTCTGTTCGTCGACGGGACCGGACCGGTGCCGGAACTGGGTACCAGCGTCGGGCTGCTGCCGACCTGGCGCATCGTGGTGATCCTGCTGATCCTCGCGGCGGCGGGGCTGCGCGACAAGGTGATCTTCCTGGCCGCCCGCGGCGAGGTGTACGCGGCGATGGCCGTGACCTTCCTCTTCGGCGGGGCCGACATGATCGTCGGGTCCAAGGTGGTGTTCCTGGTCATCTGGATGGGCGCGGCGACGTCGAAGCTCAACAAGCACTTCCCGTTCGTGATCTCCACGATGATGTCCAACAACCCGCTGGTGCGGCCCCGCTGGCTGAAGCGGCAGTTCTTCGAGAAGTTCCCCGAGGACCTGCGCCCGGGGCGGCTGTCCCGGTTCCTGGCCCACGTGAGCACGGCGATCGAGATGTTGGTGCCGCTGCCGCTGTTCTTCTGCCACGGCGGCTGGCCGACGACCGTGGCGGCGTTCGTCATGGTCTGCTTCCATCTGGGGATCCTGTTGTCCATACCGATGGGCGTGCCGCTGGAGTGGAACGTCTTCATGATCTTCGGTGTGCTGTCGTTGTTCGTCGCGCACGCCCGGCTCGGGTTGGCGGACCTGAAGCATCCCGTGGTGGTGGCGATCCTGTTCGTCGTCATCGCGGGAATCGTGGTGCTGGGCAACCTGTTCCCGCGCAAGATCTCGTTCCTGCCGGGCATGCGCTACTACGCCGGCAACTGGGACACCACGCTGTGGTGCATTAAACCGTCGGCCAACGACAAGATCGGCCGGGGCATCGTGGCGATCGCCAGCATGCCGCAGGCCCAGCTGGAGCGGTTCTACGGCAGCCCGGAAGCGGCCCAGATCCCCATCTACATGGGGTACGCGTTCCGCGGGTTCAACACGCACGGCCGGGCCCTGTTCACGCTGGCGCACCGCGCCATGGCCGGCCACAACGAGGACGACTACATCATCACCGACGGCGAGCGGATCTGCAGCACCGCCATCGGCTGGAACTTCGGTGACGGCCACATGCACAACGAGCAGCTCATCACCGCCATGCAGCAGCGCTGCCACTTCCAGCCCGGTGAGGTGCGGGTCGTGCTGCTCGACGCGCAGCCAATCCACAAGCAGACCCAGGCCTACCGGCTGGTGGACGCGGCCACCGGCGAGTTCGAGCGCGGCTTCGTGCGGGTCGCCGACATGGTGACCCGCCAGCCCTGGGCCGACGACGTTCCGGTCCAGGTGCTGTCGGAGCCCGCCGACGAGCCGGCCGAAAAGCCCGAATAGGTTCACGAGCGTAACCACACCGCGAAATTTCGGTCCAAAAATCGCAGTGTGGTTACGCTCGCGCCAGAAGATTAGGCGCCCGCCCGGACCTCCCGGGCCGCGGCGACCATGTTCCGCAGCGACGCGGTCACCTCGTCGGGGTTGCGGGTCTTCAGCCCGCAGTCCGGGTTGACCCAAAGCCGTTGCGGCGGTACCGCTCTCAGCGCCGCCCGCAGCGACTCGGCCATCTCGCCCGTGCTCGGCACCCGCGGTGAGTGGATGTCGTACACCCCCGGGCCCACGCTGTTGGCGAAGCCGACCGAGTTCAGGTCGTCCAGCACCTCCATGTGCGAACGGGCCGCCTCGAGCGACGTGACGTCGGCGTCCAGGTCGGCGATGGCGCCGATCACCTCGCCGAATTCCGAGTAGCACAGGTGGGTGTGGATCTGCGTCGAGTCGGCCACGCCGGAGGTCGCCAGCCGGAAAGCCGCCACCGCCCAACGCAAGTAGTCCTCCTGCTGGGCGCGGCGCAGCGGTAGCAGCTCGCGCAGCGCCGGCTCGTCGACCTGGATCACCGCGATGCCCGCGTCCTCCAGGTCCACCGTCTCGTCGCGGATCGCCAGCGCCACCTGGTTGGCGGTGTCGGCCAGCGGCTGGTCGTCGCGCACGAACGACCAGGCCAAGATCGTGACCGGCCCGGTCAACATGCCCTTCACCGGCTTGTCGGTGAGTGACTGGGCGTAGCGGATCCACTCGACGGTCATCGGGTGGGTCCGCGCGACGTCGCCGTACAGGATCGGCGGCCGCACGCAACGGCTGCCGTAGGACTGCACCCAGCCGTTCTGCGTCGCGAAGAAGCCCTCCAGCTGCTCGGCGAAGTACTGCACCATGTCGTTGCGCTCGGGCTCGCCGTGCACCAACACGTCCAGGCCCAGTTGCTCCTGCAGCGCGATGACGTCGGCGATCTCCTTGCGCATCTTGGCGACGTACTCGGCCTCATCGATCTTGCCGGCCCGAAAAGCCGCGCGCGCCTTGCGGATCGCCGACGTCTGCGGGTACGAGCCGATCGTCGTGGTCGGCAGCGGCGGCAGGTGCAGCCGCGCCTCCTGGCTGGCGCGGCGTTCGGCCGCGTCGCCGCGGTGCGTGCCCGACGCGATGATCTCGTCGATCCGGGCGCGGACCCCGGCGTTGTGCAGCCGCGGATCGCTGAGACGGGACGCGACGGCGGCGTTGGACGCCGCGATCTCATCGGCGACGGCGTCGCGCCCGTCACACAGGGCGCGCGCGAGAGTGACCACCTCGCTTACCTTTTCGGCCCCGAAGGCCAGCCAGCTGCGCAGGTTGTCGTCCAGCCCCGTTTCGGGCTCCAGCGAATACGGCACGTGCATGGTGGAGCACGACGTCGAAACCGCCACGCTGCCAGCCGAACCCAGCAGGGCCGTCAGCTTGGCCAGCGCCGACTCCAGGTCCGTGCGCCAGACGTTGCGTCCGTCGACGACGCCGGCCACCAGCAGCTTGCCGGACAGTTCCGGAATGCCCGCCACCGCGGTGCCGGCGCCGGCCACCAGGTCGACGCCGATGGCTTCGACGGGCGTGCGGGCCAGCCCGGCGAGGGCCGCCCCGGGGTCGCCGAAGTAGGTGGCGACATGGATCGCGGGCCGGTCGCTCACCGAGCCGAGCGCGGCGTAGACGGCCTCGGCCAACGCGGGCGCGTCGGGGGAGATGTCGGTCACCAGGGCCGGCTCGTCGAACTGCACCCACTGGGCGCCGTGCTCGGCGAGCAGCGAGAGCAGTTCGGAGTAGATCGGCAGTAGCTCCCGCAGCCGCTCGATCGGCGCGCCGCCGCCGTTGATGCCCTTGCTCAACAGCAGGAAGGTGATCGGACCGATGACCACCGGCCGAGCCGGGATGCCTTGCGCAAATGCCTCTTTCAGCTCCGAGAGCACCTTGTCGGGGTTCAGCGCGAACCGGGTCGCGGGCTCGATCTCGGGGACCAGGTAGTGGTAGTTGGTGTCGAACCACTTGGTCATCTCCAGCGGCGCGATGTCGTCGTTGCCGCGGGCGAGGGCGAAATAGCGGTCCAGTTCGTCGGGGACTTCGCCGGCCCGCACCGGCAGCGCGCCGAGCATGACGGCCGTGTCGAGCATCTGGTCGTAGTAGGAGAAGGTGTTCACCGGCACCGAGTCCAGGCCGGCGGACGCGAGCTGCGACCACATGTCGCGGCGGAGCGTTGCGGCGACGGATTCCAAGTCCGATCGGCTGGTGCGTCCGGCCCAGTAGCCCTCGGTCGCGCGTTTGAGTTCGCGTTTCGGGCCGATGCGCGGGGAGCCGGTAACCGTTGCGGTGAAGGGTTGCGAGGTCACGATTTCGTCCTATCGATCGACGGGGCGCTCACCGCCGCGGACGCGCAGCCGATCCGAACACGGTGAACGCCTTCGGGTTACACCGCACCGGGCACCGCCAAACGCCCAATCCACGAGGCGATGAGCCGCCGGACGCGGCGCGCCCGGCACCGCTGGCAGGTCTTCGGACTCGCAGGCGCGCACCGGGTGGTGCTCCTAGTGGCCGTCGCTTCCCGATCTCGGATGTTGCTGAGACCAGTGCCTATTGACGGCGGTCGTTCCTGCTCACCGCTGCGGGACAGTCCCGGACTCCCACCGGGTTCCCTCTCGCGAGGCGGCTCTAACGTTGCCTCGCTCGATGCCGGCGCCGCGGTCGCGGCGACGGCAGACCAGCTGCGCAGCGGAGTCTACCGCGTCGACGGTCTCAGGCCCTCGCCACCAGCGGCAGCTTCGGCAGCCACAAAGAGTTCTCGGTGCTCGGGAACCCGGCCACCGGCCAAAAACCGGGAGCCGGCCCAAGATCCCCGGCCCGGTCGAGCCACTCCTCGACCAGCACCCGCAACACCTGCCGGACGATGTGTCCGCCACGGCAACGCATCGACCCCGCACCCAGGCTCCAATGCCGGTGCGCCCTAACGCCGATCACCAGATCATCGGTGGACATGGCGTCGCTGCCGTCCCGCTGCACCGCGGCGATGCACAACATCACCACCACGCCGGGCGGCATGTCCACCCCGGCGACGGTCATCGGCTGAGTGGTGAAACGTTGGCAGCCCTGCACCATCGGCTCCAACCGCAGGATCTCTTCGACGAACTCGCGGATCAGCTCGGGCTGACGTCGAAGCGCGTCGCGCAATTCGGGGCCGCGCGCCAACGCCAACAGGTGCCAGCCGGCGTGTTTGAACAGGTTGCGGCACGCCTCGGCAAAGACGTGGCCGGACTGCCCGGCCAGGTGTTCGGCGGGCAGCAGCCGCAGGCGCGACACGACGTCGAACAGGGCGCCGGCCATCGGCGCGGTCACGTCGGCCACCGCGTCACCGCCGCCGGCGGCGGCGAAACGATCGATCAGCTCGGCGGCGATCGGACGGAACACCGCCGCGATCTCGTGCGCTGATTTCGGCGCGAACAGCCGGTCGTGCACCTCGAGATCGCTTTCGGGAAGGGCCCGGGCGCGATCCAGCCGCGGATCGTCCAGGTTCGCCAACACCTGCTCCCGCCCGACGACGAACACCCAGCCGCCCCCCGGGTCTCGCAAAACGGGGCCGGCCTCTCGCGCCAGGCGCCAACCCAAGCCGCGGTCCGTGCTCAGGGCGGCTGCCGCCTCGGGCGGAAAGACCGGGCAGTCGCCAAGCTTCACGCGCCCTGTCCTTCCATCCCTATCAGCGAATCCGCCCCGGAAGCCTCCGTGCGCAGCGGAGTTTACTGGTCAGCGAGTGCTTCGGCGATGGGGACGCCGTCCCCCTCGGCGCCGTTGTTGAATTCGATGGTGCGGCCGATGGTGGAGTCGTCGTGCAGCGACGCGGCCACCGCGAGCGCGACGTCGGCCCGGGAGACCTCGCCTTTTCCCCTGCCGATGACGATGCGCCCCGTCGGCGGTTCCAGGGTGAGGTGGCCCGGCCCCAGCACCGTCCAGTCCAGGTGGCTGGCGCGCAGGTGCGCGTCCGCGGCCGCCTTGGCCTCCGCGTACGGGAAAAACGAATTCTCGCTCGGCACACCATGATCCGGACCCGCACCGAAATAGGACACCATCACGAACCGGCTGACGCCGGCCCGCGCCGCGGCATCGATCACCCGCATCGCCGCGTCGCGATCGACGGCGTACGTGCGGGCCGGGTTGCCGCCTCCCGCGCCGGCGGAGAAGACGACGGCGTCGTGACCCGCCAGCAGGCCGGCCAGCGCGTCGGTGTCGAGACGCTCGATGTCGGCCACCACCGGGGTGGCGCCGGTCGCGGCGACGTCGTCGAAATGGTCGGGGTTTCGGAAGACCGAGGTCACCTCGTCGCCGCGTTCGGTCAGGATGGGGGCCAGCCGCAACGCGACCTTGCCGTGGCCGCCGAAGACGATGACTTGTGCCATGCCCCGACGGTACCCGCGGGAACGCGGGCTATCTGCGACGCAGGCCCTCGATCGCGAGCTCCATTATTCGTTTCGCCTGTCGCCTGCCCGCTGCTCCTTCGCCGACCCGCCATAGCGAACTCATGAGCAGCAGGACATCCGCGGGGTCGAGATCGGGTCGCAAGGATCCGTCCCGCGCGCAGGCATCGAGCAACTGGCCGACCGCGGCGACGACGGGTGCGTATGTCTCATTGATCGCGTCCTGAGCCGCCGCGCTGTGCAGGGCGTCGCCCAGGCCGTGTTTGACGCGGACGTAGTCGGCGGCCTTGTAGAACCACATGCGATACGCATCCAAGGGCGGATGGGCTCGCAATAGCCTGGGCACCGAATCCACCAGTCGCTGCACGTCGTGGCGGTATACGGCGAGGATCAAGGCTTCCCGGGTGGGGAAGTGGCGATACAGCGTCCCCGCCCCGACCCCCGCGCGCTTGGCGATCTCGTTGAGAGACGCCGTGCCCGACTGGGCGAAGGCGTCGTGCGCCACCTCGATGATGTGCTCTCGGTTGCGCAGGGCGTCGGAGCGAATCCGGGCGACACCGTCGTCTGCCACAGACCGCCACCTCCTCGTTCTGGTCAAAACCCCTCTGCCGCAGCACGAGGATAAGGGGAGATGGCTAACTGGCCGTGGACAACTGGGGTATCCGCTCCGCCACCGCCTGCAGCAGGGTGTCGTCGGAGACGCCCTGGAAGTCGTAGCGCGGTGTGTAGGGGGCTTCCAGCGTGTGCCTTTCGGCTTCGCTGAGCTCGAGGTCAAGCGAGGCGATCGCCTCGTC